>NZ_JACYTW010000018.1:0-62063 GCF_014841395.1 Plantibacter sp. CFBP 13570
GCCTCGGCCGGGGCGGCCTTCGGCTTGCGCTTCACGGGAGCCTTGCGAGCGGGCTTCTCAGCGGCTGCGGGAGCCGCCGGAGCTGCCGCGGGGGCCGCAGCGTCCGCCGGGGGCTTCGGGCGAGACGCGAAGGTCTCGAAGGCCTCACGCGGCGTCTGCACGGCCGACAGGGAGACGATGTCGCGTCCCAGCCAGAAGTTGTTCCACCAGCCACCGAACACGCGGAACTTGCGCTCGAAGCTCGGCATGGCCAGCCCGTGGTACCCACGGTGCGCGAACCAGGCCGGGAGGCCCTTGATCGCGAGGTTGCCGGACTGGAAAACGCCGACGCCGATGCCGAGACCGGCGACCGCACCCATGTTCTTGTGGAAGTAGTTCTTCGGCTCCTCGCCGCGGAGGACCGCGGTGATGTTCTTCGCGAGGAGCTTGCCCTGACGGACGGCGTGCTGAGCGTTCGGCACGCAGAAGCCACCGACGCCACCACCGCTGAGGTCGGGGACGGCGGAGACGTCGCCGGCCGCCCAAGCGCCCTCGACGATGTCGTCGTCGGTGCCGACGCGGAGGTCGGCGCGGGTCTTGATGCGTCCGCGCTCCTCGACGGGGAGGTCGCCACCACGGACGACGCCCGGGTTCGCCATGACACCGGCGGTCCAGACGATGAGGTCGGACTCGAACGACTCACCGGTCGAGAGCTCGATCTTGCCGTCGACCGCCGACTGCAGCTGGGTGTCGAGGTGCACGAGCGCGCCGCGCTCGGCCAGGTTCTTGAGGACCCAGTGGCTCGTCTCGATCTTGACCTCGGGCATGATGCGACCCATGGCCTCGATGAGGTGGAAGTGCGTGTCCTCGAAGGAGAGCTGCGGGTAGAACTTCAGCAGCGAGCTCGCGAACGAACGCAGCTCGGCGAAGACCTCGATACCGGCGAAGCCGCCACCGACGACCGTGAAGGTCAGCAGGCGGTCGCGCTCGGGCCCGGCCGGCAGGTTCGCGGCCTTGTCGAAGTTGGAGAGCACGCGGTCGCGGATCGCGACGGCCTCTTCAATGGTCTTGAGACCGATCGCGGTGTCGGCGACACCGGGGATCGGGAAGGTGCGGGAGACGGCTCCGGCGGTGACGACGATGATGTCGTAGTCGACCTCCCAGGGCTCACCGACCTCGGGCGTGATGGTCGCCTTCTTCTCGGCGTGGTTGATGCCCGTGACCTTGGCGGTGATCACGTTGGTGTGCTTCAGGTGGCGACGCGGCGAGACGACCGCGTGACGCGGCTCGATGGAACCGGCGGCGACCTCCGGCAGGAAGGGCTGGTAGGTCATGTAGGGCAGCGGGTCGACCATGGTGACTTCGGCCTCACCACGACGAAGCTGCTTCTCGAGCTTCCATGCGGTGTAGAACCCGGCGTAACCACCACCGACGATCAGAATTTTGGGCACGGCGAACGATCTCCTACGTCAAGACGATTGGTTCAGATGAGTGTCTGAGAATATCGGAACAGAGTACTACTTCTGCAGCACCCGCTTGAAATGCCTGGTAGCGCCTATGACACCGAGCGTGACCAGGCTACCAGTTCCGAGGAGGAGCGCCAGTGGCAGCGAGCCGTAGAGCAGGGTGCTCGGCGTCGGGAGGAACGGGTTCGCGCGCACCTCGACGGCCTCGTTCTCCGGGATCGCCGGGGGTACCGGCTCCGGTGTCGGCGACGGCTGCTCGGCACCCGGATCGGGATCGGGGACCTGCGGTGCCCGTCGGTAGAGCGTGATCCAGTCGGACAGCTGCTGCTCCGGCGAGGTCGCCGCCGGACCGACGGAACCGCTGACCGCCTTCGCGGCGTCGATGAGTCCTGCACCGTAGATGGGGCTCTGCGCGGAGTCGCCCACCTGCTTCGCCGTTGCCGTCACGCGCTTGATGGCGTCGGCGGCGCTGAGCTCCGGCCAGGCGGAGCGGACGAGGGCCACGAGTCCGGAGACGATCGGCGCCGCCCCGCTCGTCCCCTGCCACTGCACGTAGGACCCGGCGGGCGTCACCCCGACGAGTTGCTCGCTCGGCGCAGCGACGGCGATCGTGATGCCCTGGCTCGAGGCGTCGAAGCTCGCCGACCCCGCGCGGTCGACACCGGCGACGGTCAGCACACCCGGGATCGTCGCCGGAGCACCGACCTCGACCGTCCCGCTCCCCCGGTTACCCGCTGCGGCTACCACGACGACGTCGTGCGAGAAGGCGTAGAGGAAGGCGTCGTCCCAGCTCGTCGGCCAGTCGAGGCTGTTGCGCGTCAGCGACATGTTGATGACGTCGGCGCCGTTGTCCACCGCCCACCGGACGGCGGTCGCGATCTGATCGTCCCAGGGGACGACGGCCGACCCGTCGGAGCCGAACCCGACCGAGACGGAGAGCAGGCGCGCTTCTGGCGCCACACCGATGACCCCGGCACCGCCCGTGCGACCACGTCCGGCGATCATCGAGGCGACCAACGTCCCGTGCTCGCTCCCCTCGGAGCCCACCGGTGTCCGGCCGTCGGGACTCCCGAGCCCGGAGACGTCGACGCCACCCGCGACCGCACCGGTCAACTCCGCAGGACCGCTCGCGATGCCGGTGTCGATCACGGCGACGGTGACACCGGCGCCTTTCGTCGTCTCCCACGCCGTCGTGAAGCCGTAGTCGCCGAGCCAGTACTGCATGTCGCGCACCGTGTCCGCCGACGCCGGGAGCGCCTGCGTCCCCACGAGCAGGAACGCCAGGAGCACCACGGACAGCGCCGACAGCGCACCTCGGAGGCCGTGCGGACGACGACGGTCTCCGCGTCGCGGACCGTCACTCCCCCACAGGCGACCCCCGTCGCGTGCGGGGCCTATCCCTGCCCCGCCTGGCCGTCCGCGCATGCGCACACCTCGGGGCTCCAGCTCACGCGGTCGAGCGCGAGGTCGCCGATGGGGTTGACGCCCGGACCAGCCGCGAGGGCGTGGCCGACGAGCGCGTGGAGGCACTTGACCCGCACCGGCATACCTCCGGCGGAGATCCCGTCGATCTCGGCGACCTCGGCGATGGAGGTGCGGTCGGCGAGGTAGGCCGTGTGTGCGGTGGCGTAGTCGGCGCGGACCGCTTCGTCCTCGGCCAGGAGCTCGTTGTACTCGTTCATCACTTGGGTCGCCTCGAGCGAGGAGACCGCGGCCGTGGCGGCCGGGTGGGTCAGGTAGTAGAACGTGGGGAACGGCGTGCCGTCGGCCAGGCGAGGAGCGGTGGAAACGACCGTCGGGGCGCCGCAGACACAGCGCGCCGCGATGCCGACGACGTTTCGGGCCGGGCGTCCCAGTTGCGCCGACACGATCTCGACGTCGCGCTCGGAGACGGGGCCGAAGGGAGGGGTGCTCATGGTTCCATTATCGCCGGGTTCACCACTGTGTCCGGACGTCAGCCGCCGGCGGGAGGCGTCGTCTGCGTGGGAACGGGGGTGTCGGTCGCGACGGGGGCCGGCGAGTAGCCGGTGGCGACGAGCGAGGACAGCAGACCGTCGAGCCAGTCGGACTGCGAGTCGACGAGCGTGTCGCTCACGGGTGTCTCGGTGGTGGGCAACGAGGCCGGGTCGACGTCGTTGATGATGATGTAGCTGACCTCGCCGGGCAGGGCGTAGAACAGGCGGTCGCGTGCCTGCGTCATGACGTAGCTCTGGTCGTTCCAGCGCTCGCGTTCGGCCTGCTGCGCGTCCACCTTTTTCTGGGTGTCGGCGACACCGGCCTCCAGCGCGGCGATCTGCTGCCGCTGCTCGAGGAAGGTCTTGAGGTTCGGCGCCAGGACGACGACCCCGAGCACGAGTATCCCGAGGAGCAGGACGCTGAACCCGGACAGTCGCAGACTCCGCAACCAGCCGCCGGCGTCCGACTGGCGTGCCGAGGCGGTCCGTGTCGAGCCGGTCCGCGAGCGCGGTGCCGAGGAACCGGCCGACGCGGATCGCGGTGCCTTCGTCGTCGACCGCGGGGCTGTGCCTGCGGAGCGCGCGGGCTTCGCGGTGGCTCCAGTCGGGCGCTTGGACGACGAGGAGGCGCGCTTGGAGGAGGCATCCGCGGAGCTCGATCGGGGCTTCGACGTCGGTCGTTGCTTCGACGAGCCGGAGGACGAGGAGGACGCTGCTCCGCTGCCGGACGGCGTGGGCTTCGACTCGCCGCCGGCCGGCATCGATGGCTTCTTCACAGGCGCCTCCCGCACACGACGAAGGCTCTCAGGGGTGCCGATCGGCACCCCTGAGAGCCTTCAGGTGACGATGCTTAGGCGGTGAACCGGGGGAAGGCGCTGCGGCCGGCGTAGACGGCTGCCTGGCCCAGCTCCTCTTCGATCCTCAGCAACTGATTGTACTTCGCGACCCGCTCGCTGCGCGCAGGCGCACCGGTCTTGATCTGGCCCGCGTTCGTGGCGACCGCGAGGTCGGCGATCGTGGTGTCCTCGGTCTCGCCGGAGCGGTGCGACAGGATCGTCGTGTAGCCGGAGCGCTGCGCGAGGGAGACCGCGTCGAGCGTCTCGGTGAGCGTCCCGATCTGGTTGACCTTGACGAGCAGCGAGTTCGCCGCACCCTTGGCGATGCCGTCGGCGAGACGCTTCGGGTTCGTGACGAACAGGTCGTCGCCGACGATCTGGACCTTGGAGCCCAGCTCGGGGGTGAGGTGGGCGTAGCCTGCCCAGTCGTCCTCGGCCAGCGGGTCCTCGATGGTGATGAGCGGGTAGTTCGCGACGAGGTCGGCGTAGTACGCGGTCATCTCGGTGCTGTTGAGCGCCTTGCCCTCGAACTGGTACGCGCCCTCCTTGTAGAACTCGCTGGAGGCGACGTCGAGGCCGAGCGCGATGTCGGTGCCGACCGTGAAACCGGCCTTCTCGATGGCCTCGACGATGAAGTCGAGGGCCGCACGGTTGTGCTCGAAGTCGGGGGCGAAGCCACCCTCGTCGCCGAGGCCGGTCGCGAAGCCCTTCGACTTCAGCAGGCCCTTGAGCGTGTGGTACGTCTCGGTGCCCCAGCGGAGCGCCTCACGGAAGCTCGGAGCGCCGATCGGGAGGATCATGAACTCCTGGATGTCGACGCCGGTGTCGGCGTGCGAGCCACCGTTGATGATGTTCATCATCGGGACCGGGAGGACGTGGGCGTTGGCGCCGCCGACGTAGCGGTAGAGCGACAGGTCTGCGGAGTCCGCAGCGGCACGGGCGACCGCGAGGCTCGCACCGAGGATCGCGTTCGCGCCCAGGCGGCTCTTGTTCTCGGTGCCGTCGAGCTCGATCATGGTGTGGTCGACGAGGCGCTGGTCGTCCGCCTCGATGCCCTCGAGTGCCGGGCCGATCTCGTCGAGGACGGCGTCGACCGCCTTCTCGACACCCTTGCCGAGGTAACGCGCGGCATCGCCGTCACGCAGCTCGTACGCTTCGAACGCACCGGTCGATGCGCCGGACGGGACTGCTGCACGGCTGACCGTGCCGTCTTCCAGGAGCACCTCGACCTCGACGGTCGGGTTGCCTCGGGAGTCGAGAATTTCGCGAGCGCCTACTGCCTCGATGAGTGCCACTGATGTTCTCCTTGTGGGGATTGGGACGTGGGACGGGTACGACGGCCGCCCGCGCTCAGTCTAGTGACATCGGCTGAACGGGCGCAGAGCCGCGGATCGTCGCCCGAGGCGCGCGGTCAGCGGTCGAGCCGGAAGCTCGACACGATGCCGTGGTGGTCGCTGCCCTCGGCGTCGCCGACGGCGTTGTGGGTCGCGGTCATGCCGCGGACGAAGACGTGGTCGAGTCGCATGAGCGGTGTCCCGGCCGGCCAGGTGAGTCCGAAGCCGCCCTCACTCTGATTGGGCTCCGACACCTCGCTCTGGAGTGCGGCGAGCGCCCGGTCGGAGGCGGAGGCGTTGAAGTCGCCCATGACGACGATCCGATCGCGGGTGTTCGCCGCGACGGTGTCGGCCAACTCCGCGAGCATCACGTCCCGTTCGGCGTGCGCACCCGGACGCGCGGAGTCGGCGTGGATCACGTAGACGCTCACGGCTCCGGACGGGGTGTCGACGACGGCGTTGATCGCCCGGTACCAGTCGAGGCCGAGCTTCAGCCCGACCGAGTCGGCGATCGGATAGCGGCTCCAGAGACCCACCGTCCCCGTGAGCACGGAGTACGGGTACTGCTCGTCGAGCGTCGCGGCGAGCGGTTCGCGGTCGTGGTCCTCGATCTCCTGGAGCGCGATGAGATCCGCCCCACTGGCCTGGAGGGAGGCCGCGATGACCGCGGGATCGCCCTCCGGCCCGAGGTTCTGGCTGGCGACCGTGAGGGAGGCCTCGGCCGGGACCGCCGAACGTGCGTCACCCATGGGGACGACGCCGGGGCCGAACAGGAAGGCCCAGACGAGCGTCGGCGCGAGGAGACCGATGACGGCACCCGGCGTGCGGGCGACGAGGAGGACGAGGAAGAGCACCGGCAGCACGACCCATGTCCACGGCAGGGCGTTGTCCCAGACGAGTCCGAGGCCGAGGATGTCGGGGACGAGGGCGTGGGCGGCCGTCAGCAGGGCGAGCGGGACACCGACGGCCAGCGCGAGCGTGGTCGCCCGGCGCCGTACGAGGCTCACCCGGCGGCGCGTGGGACCGGTCGACTCCGGCGCGCGCCGAGGGCGCGCTGCAGGGGCCATGACGCTCATCGGGGGAACCAGTTCTTCGATCGGGGGCAGAGCGGACGGATCGATCGAGGGAGGCGATCCGGCCGAATGCTCCATCCTGCACCGACGAGCTGGGCAGCGGCTCGGAAGCGCGCCGAGGAGCGCGAAGCGGGTGCGGGAATCGTCAGTCGAGCGCTTTGAACTCGAGCGACTCGAGGGTCGAGTCGGCCGAGACGAACGCGAAGGCTCCGAAGCCGGCTGCCGACACGCGGTCGAGGAGGGCCTTGAGGTTCTTCACGCGGGCTTCGAGGCGCACCCGACGCCCCTGGGCGACGAGCTTGGCCTTCAACGCCACGAGCGTCACGGGAGGCACGTCGCGGTCGTGCACGAGCACGACGGCATCCGCGGCCGCGCCCGCGGGGAGCTCGATGAGGTCGACGATGCGCTCGAAGCCGATCGAGAACCCGACCGCCGGCACGTCCTGGCCGAGGAAACGCCCGATCATGCCGTCGTAGCGACCGCCGCCGCCGAGCGAGTACCCGAGGTCGGGGTGCGCGATCTCGAAGATGGCGCCCGTGTAGTACCCCATGCCCCGCACCAGGAAGGGATCGAACACGAGCGGGTTCGCGAAGGGGTCGGCCGGCTGACCCTGGAGGGACGTGGCCGCGGCGACGGCCTTCCCGAGTGCGTCGAGCTCCGCGACGACGGCGTCGTCGGCACCGAGCGGCAGCGCCTTGCGGATCGCCCGCTCGCCGAAGGTGTTGAACTCCATCGTCTGTGGACGGGAGAAGAAGGCCTCGAGCGCGTCGACGGCGGTGGCGTCGACGCCACGGTCGCGCAGTTCGGCGACCACGCCCTGCTGACCGATCTTGTCGAGCTTGTCGATCGTGATGAGCACCTGCGCGTGCTCGTCGGCAGGGAAGCCCAGCGACTCGAGCATGCCGATGAGGAGTCGGCGGTCGTTGATCCGCACGCTGCAGCCGGTGATGCCGAGCTCGGCGAGGGCCGCGAGGGTCGCGATGATGAGCTCGGTCTCGGCGAGGTTCGACGACTCTCCGATGATGTCGATGTCGCACTGCACGAACTGGCGGTACCGGCCCTGCTGCGGACGTTCGCCGCGCCAGACCGGAGCGATCTGGATCGAACGGAACACCGGCGGGAGCTCAGCCCGGTGCGACGCGTAGAACCGGGCGAGCGGCACGGTGAGGTCGAAGCGCAGGCCGAGGTCGGTGAGTTCGGTCTGGTTGTCCGCCGCGGCCACGATGGCCTCCGGGGTGAGCTTGCGCCGGAGGATGTTGAACGCCATCTTCTCGTTGTCGCCGCCGAGCCCGGAGTGCAGCCGGTCGTACTCCTCGACCACCGGCGTCTCGATCTCGTCGAAACCGTGCGCGGTGAAGACCCGACGGATGGTGCCCAGCGCGTGCTCCCGACGGGCCTTGTCGGCGGGGAGGAAATCGCGCATGCCGCGCGGCGGGTTCACTGGAGCTGCCATGCCTCAATTCTGGCATGGCGGGGAACCGGCACCGTGAGCAGGCGCCCGGCGACCCCTCGCTCAGCCGTCGGTCGGAGACGCCACCGGACGCTCGGCGTCCTGCACTCGCACGCTCAACCGACGGACGGCACCCCGGAGCGCCCGTTCCGCGTCGAGCCCGTTCGCCCGTGCTGCAGCGACCACGGCGAGGAGCTGCTCCCCCAGGGCGTCCTCGTCGTCCACGACATCAGCGTCGACCGTCGGGCCCACCCCGAGCGGCACGGCCCTGCCCAGCACCTTGTCGGCGAGGGCGAGCGACGGCATCCCCTGCGGGATCCCCTCGAGCGCGCTGCTGCGCTTCGCCTTCTCCTCGGCCTTCGCAGCGTTCCAGACGCGCACCACGTCCTCCGGGGTCGGCGCTGCTTCGTCGCCGAACACGTGTGGGTGACGGTGGACCATCTTGCGGGTGACGGCCTCGGCGACGTCGTCGAAGTCGAACGGCGCATCGGCGTCACGGGACGCGATCTCCGCATGGAAGACGACCTGCCACAGCACGTCGCCGAGTTCCTCGACGAGTTCGTCGCGCGTCCCGGCCTCGACCGCTTCGACGAGCTCGTAGCTCTCCTCGATGAGGTACGGCACGAGCATCTCGTGGTCGATGCCCTGCGTCCAGACGCAACGGTCGCGGATCTGCCGCATGGCGTCGACGAGGCGCTCAGCGGAGGTGTCGCCGACGGGCTCGCTGCTCACCGACGGGCTCCCCACGGGCGGCGGTCGTCGGTGCTGCCGGTCTTCGAGATCAGTCGCGCGATCCGGTCGCGCGCTTCGGTGAACGGCGGGTAGACGAGCGACAGCGTGTCCGGGGACAGCGGCTTGGAGAACACCGCCTTCGCGTGACTGAACGTGTCGAAGGAATGGCGACCGTGATACGCGCCCATTCCGCTGGCCCCGACACCGCCGAACGGCAGACCCGGCACGAGGAGGTGCGCGGCCGGCACGCCGAACGCCAACGCGCCCGAGGAGGTGTCGCGCGTGAACCGCTTCCGCGTCGCGCGGTCGTCGCTGAAGACGTAGAGCGCGAGCGGCTTCTCCCCCGCCCGGATGTGCGCGATGGCCTGTTCGAGGCCGGACACGTGGAGGATCGGCAGGATCGGACCGAAGATCTCCTCCTGCATGATCGACGCCGAAGCGTCGACGCCGTTCACGACCGTCGGGGCGATGTACCGCTCCGAGGCGTCGGCCCCTCCGCCCAGGGCCGGTTCGAGACCGTCGAGCAGACCGCTGACCCGGGCGAAGTGCTTGTCGGAGATGATGCGGCCGTAGTCGGCACTGTCGGCGGGGTTAGGGCCGTAGAGCGCCGCGATCGCGTCGCGCAGGTACGGGACGAGCCGATCGGCGACCGAGCGCGTCGCGAGCAGGTAGTCGGGGGCGACACAGGTCTGGCCGGCGTTCATGAGCTTGCCCCAGACGATCCGGCGGGCCGCGTCCGCGAGGTCAACGGTGTCGTCGACGTACACCGGCGACTTCCCGCCGAGTTCCAGGGTGATCGGGGTCAGATGTTCCGCCGCGGCCCGGGCGACGACCTTGCCCACGGCGGCTCCACCCGTGTAGAAGATGTGGTCGAACCGCTCGGCGAGGAGGGCGGTGGCGACCTCCGCATCGCCCTCGACCACCGCGACGGCACGGTCGTCGAGGTACTCCGGGAGGAGGCGCGCGAGTGCGGCGCTCGTGGCGGGGGCGAGCTCGCTCGGCTTCAGCAGGACGGCGTCACCCGCGGCGAGCGCCCCGATGACGGGACCGATGCAGAGCTGGACCGGATAGTTCCACGGGCCGATGACGAGGACGACGCCGACCGGTTCCACCACGACCGAAGCGGACGCTGGAGCGAGGGTGAGTGGCACCGCGACGCGTCGGGGCCGCACCCAGCGCTTCAGGTGCTTCAGCGTGTGATCGATCTCGCCGACGAGGAGGCCGATCTCGGTGATCTGCGCCTCGGTGCCGCTCTTGCCCAGGTCGGTCGCCAGCGCCCGCTCGAGCTCGCCGCCGCGTTCGAGGAGCAGTTGCTTCAACGCACGGAGTTGGCGGAGCCGCCAGGCGACGGGCTTCGTGGTGCCGCGGTCGAAGGTCTGTCGGAGCCGGGCCACGGCGTCGGCCACGACCACCTTCGGCTCCTGCTTCGTCCGGATGCTGGTCGCCATGGGTTCCTCCGACTCGACGGGATCGTGGGCACCAGCATACGTCCGTCCGCAGGCCGACGGCCGGGCCCGGCGACCGGCTACCCGACGCCTGGAGCCGTGACGAAGCGGTCGACGTCCGCCGCGATCTCGCGGGACTTCGTGTGGTGCAGGTAGTGGTCGGCGTCGAGCGGCACGACCTCTCCTCGGTCGACGCTCGCAGCCTGCTCCTCATGGAGCGGCAGCCACCCCTCCACCGTCGGGTTGTCCCGCTGGGCGAAGAGCAGCACCGGGAGGTCTGCCGGGAAGGTCTTCCCCTTCGCCGCTCGGAAGTTCGCCGCGATGCGCGACATCTCGTCCGAGGACGTCGCACTCGAGGTGTTGCGCAGCGAGATCATCCCGAGCTGCTCACGCGTGTGCTGGTCGTACGGCGGATCCGGGTACGGGTCGCCCGACAGCGCCGTGACGAGCCGGGTGATGCCGAGTGCCTTCGCCGCACGCAGGGCGTCGACCGGCAGCGCGGCATCCATGCCCGGCTGATCGGGCACGCTGCTGTCGATGCCGACGAACGCCGTCACCTCGCCGCGGAACCGCTCGACGTAGTCCAGCGCATAGATTCCCGCGATGGAGTGCCCCATCAACACGTACCGGTCGATGCCGAGCCCGGCGACCGCCTCGTGGATCTCGGAGACGATGTTCTCGGTCGTTCGCGGCACGTCGGTCTGGTCGCTCAGCCCGTATCCGAAGGGCTCGACCACGACCACCCGGTACGACGACGAGAGCTCCCCGACGAGCGGCGAGAAGTCGAGCACGGGCGAACCGGTGCCGAAGCCGGGCAGGAGGACGATCGTCTGATCACCCTCCCCCGTGATCGACACGTTCATGCGTTTGCCGTCGACCTCGACCCGCTGCCCGTACTCCTCGATGCGCGTGGCCTCAGAGGCCGATGCGGCGGTGTTGACGATGGTGGTCGTGAGGAGCCCGGCGAGCACGAGCGCGACGAGCGCTGCGATCCCGGTGAGGACGATGCGGAGGAACTTCTTCATCCCTCCACGCTAGGGATGGACGACGACCGTCGGATCGGCCGCGGGTACCGACGCCGTCGTCCCGCGGGCCCATCTGCGGCTGCCCGCTAGGACGACGTCGAGCCCTCCGGCAGCGGGTAGATCGCGTTCAGGAACTGCTGCACCCAGGCGATGAGGTCGGTGTCGGCCAGCGGTTCGTCGCCGACGCGCGGCAACGGCACGATGACGGTGTTCGTCTGGGCCAGGTACTTCGCGCCGGGATACATGCGTCGCAGCCGCGTCTGGATGGAGTCGGGGAGGTCGGCGGGCGTGACCCGCAGGTTCGGTCCGACGGCGATGAGGTCGCTGAGTCCCGAGCGCTGCGCACGCTGACGGAGCCGCGACACGGCGATGAGCGTGCTCACCTGCGCCGGCGGCTCGCCGTATCGGTCGGTGAGTTCGTCGATCACGAGGTCGATCTGGCCGTCCTTGGCCGCAGGTCCGGACGCGGCCGACAGCTTCTGGTAGGCCTCCAGCCGCAGCCGCTCGCTGTCGACGTACTCCTCGGGGATGTGTGCGTCGACGGGCAGTTCGAGCCGGAGCTCGGTCTGCCCTTCGGCGACGTCGCCACGGAAGGTGGACACGGCCTCGCCGATCATGCGCAGATAGAGGTCGAAGCCGACGCCCGCGATGTGGCCGGCCTGCTCGCCGCCGAGCATGTTGCCCGCGCCGCGGATCTCGAGGTCCTTCAGGGCGACCTGCATGCCGCTGCCGAGCTCGTTGTTCGCCGCGATGGTCGAGAGCCGGTCGTGGGCGGTCTCGGAGAGCGGCTTGTGCTCGTCGTACAGGAAGTACGCGTAGGCGCGCTCGCGACCGCGGCCGACGCGACCCCGCAGCTGGTGCAGCTGGCTCAGGCCGTACTTGTCGGCGCGGTCGATGATGATCGTGTTCGCGTTCGAGATGTCGAGGCCGGTCTCGATGATCGTCGTGCAGACGAGGACGTCGAAACGGCGCTCCCAGAAGTCGACCACGACCTGTTCGAGCGCGGCCTCGCCGAGCTGCCCGTGGGCGATGGCGATGCGCGCCTCGGGGACGAGCTCCGCGAGGTCCGCCGCGACGCGGCTGATGGACGAGACCCGGTTGTGCACGAAGAAGATCTGGCCCTCGCGCAGGAGCTCGCGCCGGATCGCCGCACCGACCTGCTTGCCGTTGTACGGACCGACGAAGGACAGGATCGGGTGGCGGTCCTCCGGTGGCGTCGCAAGCGTGGACATCTCCCGGATGCCGGTGACCGCCATCTCGAGCGTGCGCGGGATCGGGGTCGCGCTCATGGCCAGGATGTCGACGTTCGTCTTCAGCTTCTTGAGGGCGTCCTTGTGCTCGACACCGAACCGCTGCTCCTCGTCGATGATGACGAGGCCGAGGTCCTTGAAGTGCACCTTGTCGGTCAGCAGACGGTGCGTCCCGATGATGACGTCGACCGTGCCGTCGGCGAGTCCGGCGAGCGCCTCCCGCGCCTCCTTGTCGGACTGGAAACGGCTGAGCGGCCGCAGGTGCACGGGGAACCCGGCGAACCGCTCCTGGAAGGTCTCGAAGTGCTGCTTGACGAGCAAGGTGGTCGGCACGAGCATCGCGACCTGCTTGCCGTCCTGGACGGCCTTGAACGCGGCACGGACGGCGACCTCGGTCTTCCCGAACCCCACGTCGCCGGAGAGGAGGCGGTCCATCGGGATCTCCCGCTCCATGTCGGCCTTGACCTCGTCGATGGTCTGCAGCTGGTCGGGGGTCTCCGCGAACGGGAACGCCTCCTCGAGCTCGCGCTGCCACGGGGTGTCTGGACCGAAGGCGTGCCCCTTCGACGCCATGCGCGCCGAATAGAGCTTGACCAGCTCGACGGCGATGTCGCGGACGGCCTTGCGCGCCTTGCTCTTCGCCTGCGACCAGTCGCTGCCGCCCATCTTGCTGAGCTGGGGAGCCTCGCCGCCCACGTAGCGGGTGAGGAGGTCGAGCTGGTCCGTGGGGACGAGCAGCTTGTCGCCCGGGTAGCCGCGCTTGGAGGGTGCGTACTCGAGCACGAGGTACTCGCGGGTGCTCTTCACCGGGTTGCGTCCACCGCTCGAGACCTCGCGCTGGGTCATCTCGACGAACTTGCCGATGCCGTGGGTCTGGTGCACGACGAAGTCGCCGGACCGGAGCTGCATCGGGTCGACGACGTTCTTGCGTCGGGTGGCGAGCTTCTTGACCAGGCGCGAGTCGTACCCGGCGGTGCGTCCGTAGAACTCGGTCTCGCCGAGCAGCATGAGCTTCGACGTCTCCAGCTCGAAGCCACCCTCGACGTCGGCCTGCAGCAGGTAGGCGACCCCGGGCTCCGGGTCGGCCGGCAGCTCGTCGACCATACGGGCCGCGATCTCGTGCTCGGCGAGGACGTCCGCCGCACGCTCGACGAGACCGACCCCGCGGGCGGCGACGATGACCGTCCACCCCTCGCGGATGCGGTCGGCGACGTGTTCGATGGCGCCCTCGACGTTGCCGTGGAAGCTCGGCACGGTGTCGCCGTCGACCGTGACGGTGAGGAGCTCGTCGAGTTCGAGGTGCTCCGGGAGCGTCTCGACGTCGGGGCCGGCGCGGAAGCCGCTGAACGTCCACCACGGGTGGTCGGGCGCCGGCTGGCCAGGAGCGCTGAAGGTGACGGACTCCTTCAGGGCGCCCAGCGAGATGAAGTCGCCGGAGGCGAGGTCGATCGGCGCGTTCGCACCGACGGTCGCGGCGCTCCATGCGGCGGCGAGGAACTCGCGGTTCGTCTCGGCGAGGCTGATCGACCTCGTGACGACGCGCTCCGGCGAGACGACGGCGATGGCCGCTCCATCCGGCAGGTAATGAGTGATCGGGACGAGGCGGTCGACGAGGGCCGGGGAGAGCGACTCCATGCCCTCCACCGCGATGCCCTCCGCGATCTTCTCGAGGATCCCGGTGAGGCTCGGGAACTCGTGCTGCATCTCCGCGGCGCGCTGCCGGACGGCCGGGCTGAGGAGCAGCTCACGGGACGGCGGCAGGCGGATCGCGTCGACCGGCTCGGGCAGCGAACGCTGGTCGGCGACCGAGAACTCCCGGATGCCGTCGACCTCGTCGCCGAAGAACTCGACCCGGTACGGGTGGTCGGCGACCGGCGGGAAGACGTCGAGGATGCCCCCGCGCAACGCGAACTCACCACGCCGCGACACCATGTCGACCCGGGTGTACGCGAGTTCGACGAGTCGCAGCGCGATCGCGGCGAGGTCGTGTCCGCGACCGCCGTGGACGAGTTCGATGGGAGCGGTCTCGGTGAGGTTGTCGGCCACGGGCTGCAGCGCGGCGCGCACCGACGCGACGAGGAGGAACGGCCGCTCCCCCGTCCAGGCGCCGAGCCGCCGCAGCGCCTCCAGGCGTCGGCCGACGATCTCGGCGCTTGGGCTGAGGCGCTCGTGCGGCAGGGTCTCCCAGGCCGGGAACTCGACGATCTCGGCCTCTGGCATGAGGTCGCTGAGCGCGGAGCGGAGCCGCTCGGAGTCGCGGCCGGTCGCGGTGACGACGAGGGCCGCCTGGGCGGCACCCTGCCGACCGCGCTCGTCCATGAGCGCCGCGAGGAGCGGTGCACGCAGCCCGTCGATCACGGAGAAGTCCGCGCTCTTGCCCGCGTACGCGAGGGCATCGTCGATCGTTGCGGCGCGCCGAAGCGCGTGAGTCAAACCCTGAAGCGTCACCGGGACAGCCTACGCCGAGCCACCGACACCCATAACCCCATCGCCCACCGGCCACCGCTGTCAATCGGCTGCGGACGACGCGTCACGCGGCATCCTCTCGCGCCGGACGCGTCATGATTGACCCATGACGAGCACGGAGCCCCGGTCAGACCGACACCCCGAACGGACCGGCGGCTTCCCGCTCCCCCCGATCCGCCAACCGATCCGCCGGATCGGAGCGCGGACGTTCGACTTCTCGAAGCAGGTCGCGGTCATGGCGATCATCAACCGCACCCCGGACTCCTTCTTCGACCAGGGCGCGACGTTCTCGCTCGACCGAGCCGTCGACGCCGCCGTGACCGCCGCAGAACAGGGCGCCGACTGGGTCGACATCGGCGGAGCCAAGTTCGCCCCTGGGCCGGAGATCCCCACCGCCGAGGAGATCGACCGCGTGCTCCCCGTCGTCGAGGCGCTCGCCGCACGGAGCGACGTCGTCATCTCCGTCGACACCTTCCGCCCCGAGGTGGCGGCGGCCTGCATCGCGGCGGGCGCCTCCGTCATCAACGACACCACGGGGATCCACGACCCGGCTCTCGCGGACGTCGTCGCCGCGAGCGAGGCCACGCTCGTCATCACGCACAGCCTGGCCAGGCCGAGGCAGCCGCATCCCCGCCCCCACTACGACGACGTCGCCGGTGAGGTCGCCGCCTTCCTGACGGCCCGCGTCGACCTCGCACTCTCCCACGGCGTCCCCGAGTCACGGCTCATCGTGGACCCCGGGCACGACCTCAACAAGAACACCGTGCAGACGCTCGAACTCACCCGACGGTTCGACGAGATCGCCGCGCTCGGGCTGCCGACGCTCGCCGCGGTGTCGAACAAGGACTTCATCGGCGAGTCCCTCGACCGCCCGAAGTCGGAACGTCTCGAGGGGTCCCTGGTGTCCGCTGCGGCGTGCATCCTCCTCGGCGCCCGCATCGTGCGGATGCACGCCGTGCCCGAGTCGATCGCGGCCGTGCGGATGACCGAGGCGATCCTCGGCTTCCGCGCACCGGTGGCGCCCGTCCACAACGTCTGATCCGGAACCCCCGAGGAGTCACATGAGCACCCCCAGCATCACGAGCCTGGTCCCCGCGCAGGAGGAGCCGCTGTCGGTCGACGAACTCGTGGCGGCCTACACCGTCGAGGACCGCTCCGCCACGACCGTCCGCGTGAACTTCGTGACGAGCCTGGACGGTGGGGCGACCGTCGACGGCGTCTCCGGCGGCCTCGGCGGCCCGGCCGACAAGACCGTGTTCGACATCCTGCGCCAGCTCTCCGACGTCGTGCTCGTCGGTGCCGGAACCGTGCGCGACGAGGGCTACGGTGCCATGCGGCTCGACGTCGACGCCGCGGCGTGGCGCGACGACCACGACCTCCCCCTGCACCCGGTGTTCGCGATCGTGTCGGGCTCGCTCGACCTCGATCTCCGCTCGGAGGTCTTCACCCAGGCGCCGGTCCGGCCGCTCGTCGTGACGACCGACCGCGCCGACCCCGCGAAGCGCGCGGCGCTCGAGGCGGTCGCCGACGTGGTGGCGTGCGGCGACGAACACGTCGAACCGGCGCGTGTCGTCCAGGCGCTGTCCGACCGCGGCCTGCGGCAGATCCTGTGCGAGGGTGGTCCGGCACTCTTCGGCTCGTTCATCGCCGCTGACGCCGTCGACGAACTCTGTCTGACGATCAGTCCGACCCTCGTCGGCGGGGAAAGCGTCCGGGTCGCCACAGGTCCCGCGTCCGAGGTGCCGCGAGCGATGCGGTTGCAGCACCTCCTGCGCGCGGACGACCTCCTGATCTCGCGGTACATGCGAGCCTGAGCCGTCGGCTTCCGCGCCGTCGACACCCACCCCTCGATCGTCTGATATCCCAGTAGACCAGTACTGCTACGCTGGCGGCCTCCCCCCATCCGATGATCTCTTGGGATGCTGCATGCGCGTTTCGACCAGCCCACTCCGTCCGATCCTGACCGCGACCCTCGTGCTGGCGGTCGGCTGGACGCTCTCGATGATCCAGCCGTCAGCGGCCGGAGCGTCGGTTTCCGAGCCGACGACCGACGCAGCGGGTGCTCCACGCGGGGAGGTCTTCCACGAGGACTTCGAACGCGCACCCGACACCGGTACGCCCATGTCGGTCCGCGACTACCTGGGCCGTTCGGACCTGCGGTTCGACGCCGACGACTTCTGGACGGACCGAGCGGCGTGCAACGGCTTCATCCTGTCCGCCTCCATGACGGGCGCCGAGCCCGGCGACTGTCTGGACGTTCCGAGCGCCCTGGCGCACGTCCGAGCCCTCGCCGGAGTGCTGGGTATCCTCAACGGCACCGATCCGAGGTCCAATTCCGTCGTTGCGGCCTACACCCAGACGAACGGTCCCGACGGCGCGGTCGAGCTCGAGACGACCACGCCGGTCCCACTCGCGACCGGTTCCGGCCGCTTCCTGACCGCCTCCGTGAACGTCGCGTCCCTGAACTGCTTCGCAACGGTCCCGACCGCCCTGCAGCTCGCGCTGCGGACCCCCGACGGCGTCGAACACCCGGTGTCCGAGCAGGCGATCGACCCGTGCACGGACGATCGTGCCGAATCGTTCAGCCACGGCGGCGTCCCCGCTCGTGCGGGGCACTTCACCGCCGATGCCTCGATGCTGGTGGATGCGACCTCGATCGGTGTCGTCATGCGCAACGAGCAGGGCGGCGGATTCGGGAACGATCACGCCTTCGACGATCTGAGCATCATCGACGTGACCCCGACCCTCGATGTCGAGCTGTCGGAGGACACCGCTGTCGTCGGTGAAACGGTCCGCCTCCGCTTCCTCGTGCGCAACACCCCGGAACTCGCAGCGAAGGCCGGCTGGTCCGTGCAGACGGCCTTGCCCGGTGGACTCGCGGTCGCCGCCGATCCGCGCGTCAGCGCGAGTTGCACGGCGGAGGTGACCGCTCCGGCGTCCGGGGCCGACATCGCGTTCACCGGCGACCTCGCGACAGGCGAGGAGTCCTGCACGATCGAGGTCGACGCCACACCGGTCGCTCGTGGCGCGCTGACCGTCGCCCTGGCGGGTGACGCCGTCCGCGGGCTCGACATCGGCTCGCAGCCGGCCCTGACGGCCATCGACCGGGTCGTGATCGAGAGCCCGGTGTCCGATGCCCTCGTGGAGTCCTCACGACCGACCTTCGCTGGAACGGGCGAGCCGGGCGCCGACATCACGGTGCGCGACGGCGAGGGCCACACGTTGTGTGAGACCACCGTCGACGCGTCCGGCCGCTGGAGTTGCACGAGCACCGTGACCGTCGAGTCCGGCGAAGCGGTCGTCCGCGTGGAACAGACCGCCTCGGAACTGAGCAGCACGGACGAGACCACCTACCGCGTGCTCGTCCCTGAGCTGGCCGTGGAGGGCACCGTCCGCCTCGAGATCCAGGGTGCCGACGGATCATGGATTCCAGTCGAGGGCGAGACCGTCACGACCGACCCGGGTGACCGGCTGCGCGTCATCGCGACGGTCTCCAACACCGGCGCGAACGCGCTGGGCGACATCACGCTCGCGGAGACGCCGGACACCCGCCTCACCTGCACCAGCCAGCTCATCGAGCCTGGCACCTCGACGGTCTGCGCCAGTACCGAACCGCTCGTCCTGACGCCGGCCGCGCTCGACGACGGCTCGTTCGCCCACGCGTTCGAGGCGGTCCTGACCGGGTACTCGCGCGCGTCGGACCACTCCGCCACCGGGTCGGTGACGGCCGCCGACACCGGTCGTCTGCCGCTCCCGGACGCACCCCGCGTCTCGACGGGGGCGCTCCACACCTCGCTCGGCATCGTGTGGAGGGTCGCGCCACTCGAACCGCAGGCGCCGTTGGTCCGGACGGGAGCAGAGGTCCCGCTCTCCACCGCACTGCTCATCAGCGGACTGCTCCTGGTGGGCGCGGTGCTCGTCGGCGCCGGCACGCGCCAGGGCCGACGGGTCCGCGCACCACTCGGCTGAGCGGGTGTCAGGCGCCGTGGAACCGGGTCTGTGCAGCCAACAGGCCCTCGTTCACGAGGAGTTCGACCGCATCGGCCGCGTCGGAGACCAGCATAGGAAGCTGCTCCCGCTCGGTTCCCGCGAAGTCCTTGAGGACGAAGTCGGCGGCGTCCTGACGGCCCGGCGGCCTTCCGATGCCGACCCGGACGCGCAGGAACTCAGGGGTCTTCAGCGCTGAGGCGATGTCTCGGATGCCGTTGTGCCCGCCGTGCCCACCACCCTGCTTGAGCTTGATCGAGTCGAAGGGGATGTCGAGCTCGTCGTGGACGGCGATGACGTGGTCGGGGTCGACGGAGAAGAACTGGGCGAGCGCGGCGGTCGGGCCGCCTGAGAGGTTCATGTAGCTGTTCGGCTTGCCGAGGACGAGCTTCGGGCCACCCGGCACGAGCCGCCCCTCGGCCACGCGCGCGTTGCCCTTGTGGGTCTTGAAGGTTCCGCCGATCCGCTTCGCGAGCTCGTCGAGGACCATCTGCCCGACGTTGTGCCGGTTGCGGGCGTACTGCTCGCCCGGGTTCCCGAGTCCGACGATGAGCCACGTGTCTGCAGCCATGCTGCCTTCCTGATCGAACGCCTCGGCGCGACCGGTGAGACCGGCCAGAAACCGAGCGAACCTGCCGCCTGCCATGCACCGAGACTATCGGGGCGGGCGGGCGACAGGTTCGTCTGCTGGAGTGCTGACTACTCCGCGGCCTCGGCTGCGGTCTCCTCGGCGGCGGCCTCAGCGGCCTCCGTCTCCTCGTCCGCCGGAGCGGCCGGGACGGTGATCGCGACGATGAGGACGTCGGCCTCGGTGATGAGCGAAGCGCCCTTCGGGAGCTCGAGGTCGCCGGCCAGGATCTGGGCGCCCTCTTCGAGGCCCTCGACGCTGACGGTGACGCGCTCGGGGATGTGGGTCGCCTCGACCTCGAGGCTCACCGTGGTGGCGTCCTGGTTGAGGATGGTGCCGGCGGCGGACTCGCCCTCGATGGTCACGGGGATGTCGACCTGGACCTTCTCGCCCTTCTTGACCACGATGAGGTCGAGGTGCTCGATGATCTGGCGCACGGGGTCCTTCTGGACGTCCTTGACCAGCGCGAGCTGGCCCGTGCCGGCGATGTCGAGCTCGAGCACCGCGTTGGACTTGCGGAGGATGAGCAGCATCTGGTGGCCGGGCAGCGAGACGTGCACGGGCTCGGTGCCGTGGCCGTAGAGCACGGCCGGGATCTTGCCGAGGGCACGGAGCTTGCGGGCTGCGCCCTTGCCGAACGATTCGCGGAGTTCCGCGGTGACCTTCAGGTCATCGGACATGATGTTCTCCTCACGGGTCTTGCACCCGGTTGGTCGTGCCGCGACGATGCGCGGCGGAATGGATGAGTCAACTCGAACGCGTATCTGCGTGAGGAAAAGCCGGAAGCCAGACCACCGCGTCGATCACGGAAGCTGCCACGGGCCGCTTCCCTCGCCGAAGTTCAGTGGGAGAGTCTATCGCACCGCGCTGAGGCCCGCGACCGCCTCGTCCACGATCTCGTCGACGGTGGCGTCGACGTCCACCACGAAACCCGGTTCGTCGGCGTCCAGGTCCTCGAGGAGCGCGAACTGCGAGTCGAGGAGCGACGGCGGCATGAAGTGACCGCTCCTGCCCTCCATGCGGCGTCCGAGCACCTCGCGCGAGCCGTGGAGGAGCACGAACCGCACCCCGGGCGCCTCCGCGAGGATCGCCTCCCGGTAGGCCCGTCGGAGTGCGGAGCAGGCCATCACGAGCCCGGTGTCCGAGGCGTCGGCGAGTGCTTTGCCCACGAGGGCCAGCCAGGGCCAGCGGTCGGGGTCCTCGAGCGGCGTTCCGGCGGCCATCTTGCGCACGTTCTCGAGCGGGTGCAGGGCGTCGGCGTCGACGAAGGGCACCCCGAGCCGGTCGGCGATCAGCACCCCGGTCGTGCTCTTCCCGGACCCGGACACGCCCATGACGACGACGAGCGGTGCATTCACACGGAACCCCCTGTGGTCTCCGGCCGATGGCCGGGCGGCAGGCTCGTCCGACCCGCACAGCACGATACCGGACACCCCCGGACGGTCCGCTCGGACCTCACCTGCACGCGGGGTCATTGAGAGGTGGAGCGACACCTCCCTTTGCTACGGTTGCAGGACGGGCCGTGCCCGGATCGACGAGGGTGTCGCCGCTGTCCTGCAGCCGCCCCCATCGACTCCTGAGCACTCGGAACGCCTCCCGCATCACCCACTCTGAAGGAGAACCACATGGTGAACACCGCCGAAGCTCGCGCCAACATCGGCGTCGTCGGTCTGGCCGTCATGGGCAGCAACCTCGCACGCAACCTGGCGAGCCGCGAGGGCAACACGGTCGCCGTGTACAACCGCTCCCCCGAACGCACCGACCTGCTCGTGAGCGAGCACCCCGAGGCCGGCTTCGTCGCGTCGAAGACCATCGAGGAGTTCGCCGCGTCGCTCTCGAAGCCACGCACCGCGATCATCATGGTGCAGGCTGGCAAGGGCACCGACGCCGTCATCCAGCAGCTCACCGAGGTCTTCGAGCCCGGCGACATCATCGTCGACGGCGGCAACGCACTCTTCACCGACACCATCCGCCGCGAGAAGGCCGTCCGCGAGACGGGGATCAACTTCGTCGGCGCCGGTATCTCCGGCGGTGAGGAAGGCGCCCTCAAGGGACCGTCGATCATGCCGGGCGGCTCCGCCGAAGCGTGGGAGACCCTCGGCCCCATCCTCAAGTCGATCGCCGCGATCGCCGAGGGTGAGCCCTGCGTCACCCACGTCGGCACCGACGGCGCCGGCCACTTCGTCAAGATGATCCACAACGGCATCGAGTACGCGGACATGCAGCTCATCGCCGAGGCCTACGACCTCATCCGTCGCGGCACCGGCAAGTCACCGGCCGAGATCGCGGAGATCTTCGCCGAGTGGAACCGCGGCACGCTCGAGAGCTACCTGATCGAGATCACCGCCGAGGTCCTCAAGCAGGTCGACGCGAAGACCGGGCAGCCGCTCGTCGACGTCATCCTCGACCAGGCCGGCGCCAAGGGCACCGGCGCGTGGACCGTGCAGACGGCCCTCGACCTCGGCATCCCGGTGTCGGGCATCGCGGAGGCCGTGTTCGCCCGTTCGCTGTCGTCGAAGCCGGCGCAGCGCGCAGCGGCCCGCGAGCTCGCCGGTCCCTCCGAGGAGTGGACCGTCGCCGACCCCGACCAGTTCGTGGAGGACGTGCGCCAGGCGCTCTACGCGTCGAAGATCATCGCCTACTCGCAGGGCTTCGACGAGATCGTCGCCGGTGCCGAGCAGTACGGCTGGGACATCAAGAAGGGCGAGATCGCGAAGATCTGGCGTGGTGGCTGCATCATCCGTGCGCAGTTCCTCAACCGCATCACCGAGGCCTACGAGGAGAACCCCGAGCTGGTCGCCCTCGTGACGGCGCCCTACTTCAGCGACGCCGTCGCGGAGGCGCAGGACAGCTGGCGCCGCGTGGTCGTCGCAGCCGCCCAGGCGGGCATCCCCTCGCCGGCGTTCTCGTCGTCGCTGTCGTACTACGACGGACTCCGCGCCGAGCGTCTGCCCGCAGCACTCGTCCAGGGCCAGCGTGACTTCTTCGGCGCGCACACCTACAAGCGCGTCGACCTCGACGGCACGTTCCACACCCTCTGGTCGGGTGACCGCAGTGAGGTCGAGCAGGCGGGCTCGAGCCACTAGCTCACGGCCTGCAGACGCAGAACGCCCGGTCCGAGTCGGACCGGGCGTTCTGCGTACCAGCGGAAGGTGACGGGCTACGCAGCGCCGTCGAACATGCTCGTCACGGAACCGTCGTCGAAGACCTCATGGATCGCCCGGGCGATGAGCGGCGCGATCGAGAGGACGGTCAGTTTGTCGAAGCGCTTGGCCTCGTCGACCGGCAGGGTGTCGGTGACGACGACCGAGTCGATGGCGTCGCTCTGCAGGAGTTCGACCGCCGGGTCGGAGAACACCGCGTGGGTGGCCGCGACGACGACACCGATGGCACCGGCGTTCTTGAGTGCTTCGGCAGCCTTGACGATCGTGCGTCCGGTGTCGATCAGGTCGTCGACGAGCAGGCAGACCCGGCCCTCGACCTGGCCGACGATCTCGTGGACGCTGACCTGGTTGGGGACCAGCGGGTCGCGGCGCTTGTGGATGATGGCGAGCGGCGCTCCAAGCTTGTCGCTCCAGATGTCGGCCACGCGGACGCGGCCCATGTCGGGCGAGACGACCGTCAGCGTCGAGGCGTCGAGCTTGGCGCGGAAGTGCTCGAGGAGGACCGGCATCGCGAAGAGGTGGTCGACCGGGCCGTCGAAGAAGCCCTGGATCTGCGCGGCATGGAGGTCGACCGACATGATGCGGTCGGCGCCGGCGGCCTTGAAGAGGTCGGCGACGAGGCGGGCCGAGATGGGCTCGCGTCCGCGACCCTTCTTGTCCTGGCGCGCGTAGGGGTAGAACGGGGCGACCACGGTGATGCGCTTGGCGCTCGCCCGCTTGGCCGCGTCGACCATGATGAGCTGTTCCATGAGCCACTCGTTGATCGGAGCGGTGTGCGACTGGATGACGAAGACGTCGGTGCCGCGGATGCTCTCGTCGTACCGGGCGTAGATCTCGCCGTTGGCGAAGGTCCTGGCATCGGTGGGGAGGAGCTCGGAGTCGAGCTCCGCCGCGATCGCCTCGGCGAGTTCCGGGTGGGCTCGTCCGGAGACGAGAACCAGCTGCTTCTTGTTGTCCGCCGTGATGCCTGACACAGACCCTGCCTTCTGCCGGAATGCTCCGGCCTCACTCACGAGTCGACGTTACCAGCAGCAGCCGCGTCGTCCGACACGGCGTCGACGGCCGGGGTCGCCGATGCGGCGCTCGCGGCCGTCGCGGCAGCCGTGCCCGGGCGCTTCTGCTCGACCCAGCCCTCGACGTTCCGCTGCTGAGCCACCGTCAACGCCAGCGCCCCCGCCGGGACGTCCTTGCGGATGACGGTGCCGGCACCGGAATAGGCGCCGTCGCCGACGCTGACCGGGGCGACGAGCGTGTTGTGCGCGCCGGTGCGGACGTGCGATCCGATGGTCGTGCGGTGCTTGTGCACACCGTCGTAGTTCGAGGTGATCGTGCCGGCACCGACGTTCGACTCGACGCCGATCTCGGTGTCGCCGATGTAGCTGAGGTGCGGGACCTTGCTGCCCTCGCCGATCTGCGCGTTCTTCGTCTCCACGAAGGTGCCGATCTTGCCGCGCTCGCCGAGCACCGTGCCTGGTCGTAGGTAGGCGAACGGCCCGACCTCGGCACCGGCGCCGATGACCGACAGCGTCGCGTCCGTGCGGCGGACGCGCGCACCAGCGCCGACCTCGGTGTCGATGAGCGTGGTGTCCGGACCGATCGTCGCACCGGACTCGACGACCGTCGCGCCGAGGATCTGCGTCCCGGGAAGCAGGGTGACGTCGGCGTGCAGCCGCGCCTTGATGTCGATCCACGTCGTGGCCGGGTCCTGGACGGTCACGCCGGCGAGCTGCCAGGCGCGCACGAGGAGGGCGTTCAGTTTGGCCGCGGCGGCGCTCAGCTGGGCGCGGTCGTTGATGCCCTCGACCAGCCAGGAGTCGCTCACAGGGAGCGCCGACACCTCGGAGCCCGCGCGTCGCAGGAGGCCGATGACGTCCGTGAGGTACTTCTCCCCCTGGGCGTTGTCGGTGGTGACCTCGGCGAGGGCGTCGCGGAGCTGGCTCACGCCGAAGAGGTAGACCCCGGCGTTGATCTCGTTCACAGCCCGCTCGGCATCGGTCGCGTCCTTCTGCTCGACGATGTAGTCGAGTGCCCCGGCCTCGGTGCGGATGATGCGTCCGTAGCCGGTCGCGTCGTCGGGCATGGCAGAGAGGATGGTCGCCGCGACATCGTGGTTGCGGTGGCGTTCGATGAGCGTGGTGAGCGTGGCAGCGTTCAGCAACGGGACGTCGCCGTTGACCACGAGGACGTCGCCGTCGAAGTCGTCGGGCAGCGCCAGGAGCGCCTGCTCCACCGCGCGACCGGTGCCGGGCACCTCGTCCTGGTCGACGATGGTCGCACCGGGGAGCTCCGACTCGATGGCCTCGACGAGGCGGTCGCGCTCGTGGCGGACCACGGCGATGACGTGCCCGGCATCGAGCGAGCGGGCGGTCGCCAGCACGTGGCCGACGATCGGCACGCCGCCGAGCGGGTGCAGGAGTTTCGGCAGCGCCGACTTCATGCGGGTTCCCTGGCCAGCAGCCAGGATGATGATGGCCAGACGGTCGTCGGTCACGTGTGCTCCCCCTCGGTCCGGGCACTCGCCCGGTCGGTGATCGGTCGCTCCGCCACCAGGATTCGAACCTGGACCGAACAGCTCCAAAGGCTGCCGTGCTGCCGTTACACTATGGCGGACCACCACCCGGAGGCCGGGCAGCGTGGTCAATTCTGCCAGACGGATCCTGTGCTGCCGACTCGGATCCGATACGACACGAGCGTTGCCTCGATAATGGTGGGATGCCAGCTAGCACCGATGAGGTCGACCGGATCGTCGACGCCTGGAACCGCGAGCGCCCGGACCTCGACTTCTCGCCCCTCCAGATCCTCTCCCGTGTCGCCCGGCTGTCCCGCCACCTCGACCGCGCACGTCGGGCGGCCTTCACCCGGTCGAACCTCGAGCCGTGGGAGTTCGACGTCCTCGCGGCGCTCCGTCGCGCCGGCTCCCCCTACCGGCTGAGTCCGAAGGCCCTGCTGCTCCAGACGCTCGTCTCGAGCGGCACGATGACGAACCGCATCGACCGCCTCGTCGAGCGCGGACTCGTGGAACGCCAGGGCGACCCCAACGACGGCCGCGGCATCCTCGTGCAGATGACGAACGCGGGACTCAACACGGTCGATGCGGCCATCACGCGCCTCGTCGACGCCGAGGCGGACCTGCTCGACGGGCTGAGCTCGACCGAACAGGCGCGGCTGACCGTCCTGCTGCGGAAGCTCAGCCTCGACTTCGACTAGCGGAGCACGCTCGGTCACTGAGCCTGTCGAAGTGCGCCCTTCGACAAGCTCAGGGACCGGGTGGGGTGGCTCAGGGACCGGGTGGGGTGGCTCAGGTACCGGGTGGGGTGGCTCAGGGACCGGGTGGGGTGGCTCAAGGACCGGTCAGCGGCGGAGGATCTTCCGGGCAAGCCAGTTGCCGAAGAACTGGATGAGCTGCACGAGCAGGATGATGATGATCACCGCGGCCCACGTGACGACCGGCTCGAACTGCCGGAAGCCGTACTGGATCGCGAAGGCACCGAGCCCACCGCCGCCGATGAAGCCCGCGACCGCGGACATGTCGACGATGACGACGAACACGAAGGTGTAGCCCAGGATCAGCGGACCGAGTGCTTCCGGAAGGACGATGCTCAGCAGCGTCCGGAGCCGGCTCGCACCCGCGGCACGCGAAGCCTCGATGACGCCGGGCGACACCGTCAACAGGTTCTGCTCGACGATCCGGCTGATGCCGAAGGTCGCCGCCAGGGAGATGATGAAGATGAACGCGTTCGCGCCGATGCCGGTGCCGATGACGAGTCGTGAGAGCGGCTGGGCGGCCGCGAGGAAGATGATGAACGGGATCGGCCGGAAGATGTTCACGATCACGTTGAGCACGCCGTAGAGCACGGGGTGCGAGTACAGGTTGCCGGGCCGCGTCACGTAGAGACCGGTGCCGACGACGAGCCCTGCGATCCCGCCGAAGAGCAGGCTGAAGGAGACGAGGTAGAGGGTCTCGACGGTCGCGTCGCCGAGCTTCGGGAGCAGATCGATCAGTGCGTCCATGTCAGCGCACCTCCGTCACGGTCGCCTGGGATCCGATGGCGGTCAGCGCTCCGTCGATCGTCTGGTCGTCGCCGCGGAGGGCGAGCGTCAGGTGGCCGAACGCGCGACCCTGGATGTCGTTGATCCCGCCGTAGACGAGCTCGAAGTCGACGCCCGCCTGCGCGAGCGTGAGGAAGACACCGGCCTGCGAGGCGTCGCCGTCGCGGAACGAGAGGGTGACGATGCGCCCCACGTGCCGTTCCTTGAGCACCGCCAGCTCGGCCGGTGACGGTACGCCCTTGATGACCGTCGATACGAAGCGCTTGGACGCGGCGTGCTGCGGGTCGGAGAACACTTCGAAGACGTCGCCCTGCTCGATGACCTTGCCGCGCTCCATGACGGCGACCTTCGTCGCGAGCGACTGGATCACCTCCATCTCGTGGGTGATGACGACGATGGTCACGCCGAGGTCGCGGTTCACCTGCTTGAGCAGCGCCAGGACCTCCTGCGTGGTCTCGGGGTCGAGGGCGCTGGTCGCCTCGTCCGCGAGCAGGATCCGGGGCGAGGTCGCGAGCGCGCGAGCGATGCCGACGCGCTGCTTCTGTCCGCCGGAGAGTTGGTCGGGGTAGTTGTCGGCCTTGTCGGACAGCCCGACGAACGTCAGCAGCTCGTCGACGCGGGTGCGGATCTCCGCGCGGGGACGTCCGGCGACCTCGAGCGGGTACGCGATGTTCTTCCGCACCGACTTGGAGTTGAAGAGGTTGAACTGCTGGAAGATCATCCCGATGCCGAGCCGGAGGTCGCGGAGGCCGCGCTCCGAGAGCGTCGTCACCTCGGTGCCGTCGACGACGATGCTCCCCGACGTCGCGGGCTCGAGCGCGTTGATGAGGCGCACGAGGGTCGACTTACCGGCACCCGAGTAGCCGATGATCCCGAAGACGTCACCGGCCTCGATGTCGAGGTCGACGCCGTCGATCGCGGCGATCGGCGCGGCGCCCTTCTGCGGAGACGGGTACCGCTTCGCGACGTCTCGGAGGCTGACGAGTGGCATGGGGGTGTCCTCGGTGTGTCGTGTGATCAGGAGGCGGTGGAACGACGAAGCGTTCCTGTGGGAGCGGATGACAGCCTCCCACAGGAACGCTCTGAACGTCGGATCAGCCCTTGGCCTTGATGTCCTTCTGGACGGTCTCGAGCGACTTCACGAGGTCCTTGACCGGGGTCTTCAACGGAACCGCGGTACCGCCGGAGTTCTCCACGACGCCGTCGACGACGGACTTCGTGTCCTGGTAGATCTTCACGAGCTTCGCGTACGTCTCGTTGTCGGCGTCTGCGGCCTTCGCGGCGAAGATGTTGACGTACGGCAGCGCGTTCGGGTCGGACGGGTCGTCCTCGGCGATCGCGTCGGACGCCTTCAGACCGGAGTCGTTGATGAAGTCGTTGTTGATGATCGCGCCGGTGACGTCAGGCAGCGAGGTCGGCGTCAGCGAAGCCTCGAGCGAGGTGACGGTGACCTTCGACTTGTCGGCGATGATGTCGTCCGGCGTCGAGAAGATGTTCCCGCCGTCCTTCAGCTCCAGCAGGCCTGCGGACTGCAGGACGAGGAGCGCACGAGCCTGGTTGCTCTCGTCGTTCGGGATGGCGATCGTGTCGCCCTTCTTGATGTCCTTGACGCTGTCGACCTTGGTCGAGTAGAGGCCGAGGGGGTAGATCGCCGTCGAGCCGATGGGCGTGAGGTCCTCACCGGAGGCCTCGTTGTACTGCGCGAGGTAGACGATGTGCTGGAACTGGTTGAGGTCGATCTCGCCCTCGGTGAGCGCCGGGTTCGGCTGCGTGTACTCGCCGAAGTCGACGATGTCGACGAAGATGCCCTCCTTCTCGGCGGCGTCCTTATACGTCTCCCAGTAGGGGTCGCTCGCGCCGACGACGCCGATCTTGACGGGGTTCGCCTCGGTGCCCTTGTCTTCAGCGGCGGCGCCTGAGCCTGAGCCGCCGGCGCATCCGGCGAGGAGCGCGATGGCGGGGATGATGGCCAGTCCGGCCAGAAGCTTCTTCGAGAAGGTCATTGCTGTGATTCCTCTTTCGGGTGGTGCGCGCCGGTGGACGCTGATTCGACGGTACGTCGGCCTAGCAGGGATGACGAACCGGTGCGTAACACTTCGGAACAGAGCGACGAACGAGGTGATCCGGTCGCCGCGAGTGGGCTATTCGACGAGCTCGGAGAGCTCCAGCCAGCGGACCTCGAGGTCGGCGATCTCGCCGTACATGGCCTGGATCTTGGCGCCGAGCGCGGTGATCCCGGCGAAGTCGCTCTGGTCGTGGACCGCGACCTTCTCGTGTGCCTGCTCGATCTGACCGTTGAGCTTGTGGAGCTTGCGGTCGATCGCCTTGATCTCCTGCTGCGCGTTCCGGAGCTCTGCACCGCTCAGCTTCGGTGTCTTCTTGGTCGGGCCACCGCCTGAGGCCGTCGGGCGGTCGTGCTCCTGGGAGCGGCTGCCGGCCGTCCCGGCGTTGAGCTCCAGGTACTGGTCGATGCCGCCGGGCAGGTGCCGGAAGTGGCCGTCCATGATCGCGTACTGCTGGTCGGTCACCCGCTCGAGGAAGTACCGGTCGTGCGAGACGACGAGCAGGGTGCCCGGCCACGAGTCGAGGAGGTCCTCCATGGCGGCGAGCATGTCGGTGTCGAGGTCGTTGGTCGGTTCGTCGAGCACGAGGACGTTCGGCTCGTCGAGCAGGATGAGCAGGAGCTGCAGGCGGCGGCGCTGACCACCCGAGAGGTCCTTCACCGGCGTGGAGAGCTGCGCACTCGTGAAGCCCAGACGTTCGAGGAGCTGCCCCGGGGTCATCTCCTTGCCGCCGGCGACGTAGCTCGTGCGCTTGCGCCCGATGACGTCGCTCACGCGGTCCTGCTCGTACTCGGCGAGCTCGTCGAGCTGCTGCGTGAGCGTCGCGACCTGCACGGTCTTGCCGCGCTTGACGCGACCCTCGGTCGCTTCGACCTCGCCCGTGACGAGCCCGAGGAGGGTGGACTTGCCGGCGCCGTTCACGCCGAGGATGCCGGTGCGCTCGCCCGGGGCGATGCGCCACTCGACGTCCTTGATGACCGTCCGGTCGCCGTAGGACACCGTGACGTCGAGGATGTCGACGACGTCCTTGCCCAGGCGGGCGGTCGCCATGCCGGCCAGCTCGACCGTGTTGCGCACGGGCGGCTCGTCGGCGATGAGCGCGTTGGCGGCCTCGATGCGGAACTTCGGCTTGGCCGTGCGGGCGGGAGCGCCACGGCGCAGCCAGGCGAGCTCCTTCTTCATGAGGTTCTGGCGCTTGGCCTCGGAGACCGCGGCGGAGCGGTCGCGCTCGACGCGCTGCAGGACGTAGGCCGCGTACCCGCCCTCGAAGGGTTCGACGATGCGGTCGTGCACCTCCCACGTGGCCGTGCAGATGGCGTCGAGGAACCACCGGTCGTGGGTCACGACGAGCAGGCCGCCGGAGTTCTTCGACCAGCGACGGTTGAGGTGCTGCGCGAGCCAGGTGATGCCCTCGACGTCGAGGTGGTTCGTGGGCTCGTCGAGGAAGAGGATGTCGTGGTCGCCCACGAGCAGGGCGGCGAGGGCGACCCGGCGGCGCTGACCACCGCTGAGGTCGGCGACGAGGGCGTCCCAGGCGATGTCGGAGGCGAGGCCGGAGATGACGTCGCGGACCTTCGGGTCGCCCGCCCACTCGTGCTCGTCGAATCCGCCGACGATGGTCTGGCCGACGGTCTTGTCGTGGTCGAGGGTGTCGGACTGGTCGAGCACGCCGACCGTGACACCGTTGCGCACCGTCACGCGTCCGGAGTCGGGCTCCTTGCGGCCGGCGAGGAGGCCGAGGAGCGTGGACTTGCCGTCGCCGTTGCGGCCGACGATGCCGATGCGGTCGCCCTCGTTCACCCCGATCGTGATGCCGTCGAAGACGACCTTGGTCGGGTACTCGAGGTGGAGCGCTTCAGCGCCGAGAAGGTGTGCCATATCCGGTCAACGATACCGGGCCCGGGCGTCGACCACCGCCCGTGCACCGTAGGCTGCACGGGTGCCTCTGTTCTCCCGTTCCCGCCGACTCCCGTTCGGCCGTCGCGACGCCCGGATCACCCTCCTCGACAAGCGGACGCAGCGCTACGAGCTCAGCGTCGACGACATCCCGCAGTCGGTGGTCTCCCTCGCGGACCCCCGCTCGCTCGAGTACCCGTACATCCGGCACATCGCCCGCGTGATCGACGCCGAGGCGCCGGCGGGCGAGGAGCTCTTCGTCGTCCACCTCGGTGCCGGCGCGCTGACGCTCCCCCGCTACGTCCAGGCGACGCGTCCGGGATCGCCGCAACTCGTCGTGGAGTTCGAGCCGGAGCTGTACGCCGGGATGCTGGAGGCGCTGCCGCTCCCGGACGGCCACCGGGTCGAGGTCCGCTTCGGTGACGCCAGGGCCGTCGCGGACGAGCCGATCGACGAAATCGCTGCCACCGACGGGGACGTCACGGCATGGCGGGACGCGAAGGTGACCGTCGTGGATCTCTGGGACGCCGCCGTGATCCACCGTCGGGTCGCGAGCCTCGAGTTCTACCGCCGCGTGGCGGCGCGCTCGGCAGACGACGGCGTGGTCGCGGTGAACCTGCTCGACGGCAGCCCGTTCGACTACTCGCGACGCCAGGCGGCGACCCTGCGAACCGTGTTCGCGCATGTCGCCGTCGTCCTCGACTTCGATCCGGTCGACGACGAAGGGCCCCTCGGCAACGTCGTCGTCTTCGCGAGCGACGCACCGCTCGCGGCCGTGACCCACCCGCAGCTCTTCGGCGCACCCGCGCCCGTGCAGCTGCACGGTGACGCGCTCACGCACTGGATCGACGGGGCGACGGTCATGACCGATGCCGACGGCGAAGATTCCCCCGACCCCGACGACCCCCGCTGGGACTGACGACCAGACCGTCACCGGGGCCCTCCTCCCTATGCGCCCCCATCCCGTTGCGCTACGGTGGGCGTAGCGCAATGGACCGATCCGACCGGACTCCGGCGTCGCGCGGAGGAGGTTGGTCGGTGCCCGTCTCCCGACGCGTCTCCCGCGCTCAGCAGATGAGCGACCGCATCCTCGACGCAGCCCTCGACCTCATGCGCTCGCGCGGCTCGGTCGCCGTCAACATCGAGGCGGTCGCGGAGACCACCGGCGTGGCGAAGACGACGATCTACCGGCGGTACCGCAACCGCTCCGAGCTGCTCACGGCGGCCGTCGCGCGCGCCATGGAGACCCCGGTCGAGATCCCCGAGAACCTCTCGACCTACGACACCTTCACCTGGCTGCTCCACGAAGCCCGGGCGATGATCGAGGACGTGGTGGGCCGGGGCACGATCGCATCGATCCTGCTCCAGGACGACCCCGAGTTCTCGACGCTGCTCCGCGACCTCACGAGGAACCGGGCGCGCGCGCTGTCCAACCTGGTCGACGAACGGATCTCCACCGGCGATCTGAAGCCCGGACTCGACGGCCGCCTCGTCGCGACTCTGCTCCTCGGTGCGGTCCTCGGACAGCTCGTCCGCGGCGCCGACATGGACGACGACTGGGCGGACCAGGTCCTGTCCGTCCTCTGGCCGGCACTGGCCGCATGACGCGAGGCAGCACCCCGCCGCACGCTGCGGTGATCTACAACCCGACGCGCATCCAGCTCGAGCGCGTGACGAGGCTCGTCGACGCCGCGGCCACGGACGCCGGCTGGGGCCCGACGAGCTGGATCCCGACCCGCGAGCGGTCGACCGCGGTCGACCAGGTCGCCGAGGCGCTCGGAGGCGGCGCGTCGCTCGTGATCGCCGCCGGCGGTGACGGGACGGTCCGCGAGGTGGCCGGGGCGATGCGTCACACCCGGACGCCGTTCGCCGTCGTCCCCGTCGGCACCGCGAACCTCTTCGCCCGGAACGCCGGTATCCCGATCGACACGGCCACCGCCGTGCGGGCCGTGTTCACCGGGGAGGACCGGAGCGTGGACGTCGGCGTCATCGAGTACCGGAACCCCGACGGCGTCCGGCGCAGCACCCCGTTCCTCGTCATGTCCGGCTTCGGCGTCGACGCGGACATGGTGGCCTACGCCGACCCCGTCCTGAAGCGCCGCTTCGGCTGGATCGCCTACGTCGTCCCGATCATCCGCGGGCTGTTCCGCCGCGACCGGCCCCGCGTCTCCTGGAAGGAGGACGGCGGACCGATCCGGAGCGGACGGACGCACACGATGTTCGTCGGAAACTGCGGCACCGTCTCGGCGGGCCTCGACGTCCTCCCCGACGCACTCCTCGACGACGGTGTGCTCGACGTCCTGATGGTGCGGTCCCTCGAGGGGTGGGACGGGGTCCGGGTCACGCGCTGGCTGCACCGCGCGAACAACCCCGTCGCCCGGTTCTCCAAGGGAAGACGGACACGGGGCCGCCGCGTGCAGCCGAGTGCCGTCGAGACGGCTGGTTCCGCCGGCGGGGCGCTCCGCTACCTGCGGGTACGACGGATCGATGTGACGGTTTCACCGCCAGCCGAGTTCCAAGCAGACGGCGACGGGATCGGCCTGGTCTCGGCGGCCCGGCTGACCGTCGACCCCGGCGCGCTCATCGTCCGACTACCGGCGACGGCGGCGCGATCGGGTCGGCTCCGGCCCTGAGCCCGCCCTTCGACAGGCTCAGGGACCGGAAACGGCTCAGGGACCGGAAACGGCTCAGGGCTCGGACGAACAGCTCAGGGACCGGAGGAACGGCTCAGTCCGCGAGGATCTTGCCGGGGTTGAAGTTCGAGCCGGGGTCAGCACTGTCGAAGAGGCCGCGCATGATCGCGACGCCCTCGGTCGAGATGTCCTGCTCCATCCACGGCGAGTGCTCGACGCCGACCGCGTGGTGGTGCGAGAGGGTGCCACCGTGGTCGACGAAGGACTGCTGGATCGCCGACTTGACCTGCTCGTACTCGCCGATCGGGTCGTCGCCGGTGATGAACGCGAAGGTGAAGTAGAGGCACGCGCCGGAGTGGTACGAGTGGGAGAGGTGGCACATGATCCACCCGTGCACCCCGAGCTTGTCGTACGCGGCGTTGGCGGCGTCGTTCGCGGCGTCGTAGACCTCCTGCAGGCGCGACCAGGGCGCCGCGGTCTCCGAGACGTCTGCCGCGGCTCCGCGGTCGAGGAGGAAGTCGCGCAGGTACGGGGTGTCGAACTTCTTCTGGTCATAGAGGGCACCGGGGCCCTTGCCGACGCCGATGCCGCCGTGCTTCCGGACGATCGAGCCGACGAGGCCCTTCTCGTACCGCACGTGCGACGCGCTGCCCTCGTAGCCGATGAAGGAGAGGCACAGCTGCTCGAGGTCCCAACCCCTGGCCGTGAGCACCTTCATGAGCCCCTTGGTGACCTGCGCCGAGACGCCGGTGCTGGCCTTGCGGGTCGCGAGCGAGAAGCCGCTCTCCCTGGCGTTCGAAACCCGGGTGACCGACGGGCTGGCGTCGCTCTCAGCGATCTCGTGCATCGCCGCGAGCCCGGCCTCCCAGGTGGGGAAGAAGTAGCCGAGGACCTCGCGGACGGCGGGCGTCCGGTGGACCTGCACGGTGACCTCGGTGATGATGCCGAGTCGACCCTCGCTGCCGATGATCATCTCGCGGACGCTCGGCCCGGTCGACGCACTCGGCACGGGGCGGATCGCCACGATGCCGTTCGGGCGCACCATCCGCAGGCCCTTGGTGATGTCGGCGATGTCACCGTACTTGTCGGACTGCATGCCCGAGGAGCGGGTCGCGACCCATCCGCCGAGCGTGGAGTGCGTGAAGCTGTCGGGGAAGTGGCCCATCGTCCAGCCTTTGGCGCCCAGCTGCTCCTCGATCGAGGGGCCCTGCGCGCCGGCCTGGATGGTGGCGAGACCGGAGCCCTCGTCGATCGACAGGACGCGGTCGAGCCGGCCGAGGTCGAGGGAGATGATGACCCGCTCCTCGGTCGGCTGCGGGTCGAGCGAGCCGGCGATGTTGGTGCCGCCACCGAACGGGATGATCACGGCGTCTGCGGCGACGGCTGCAGCGACGACCGACGCGACCTCGGCCTCGTCAGCCGGGTACACGACGAGGTCGGGCGTGCGGGGCAGGTCGTTCGCGCGGATCCGGAGCAGGTCGCGGATGCTCTTGCCGTAGGTGTGGACGACGCGTTCCTGGTCGTCCGTGGTCACGTGACCCTGACCGACGAGCGTCGAGAGCTCGGCGATGAACTCCTCGGACGCGCGCGATGCGGGGACGGTGAGCTCGTCGAAGCTGAGGTGCGCCTGCGCCGGCTTCCGGAGGTCGAGACCGACGGCCTGCTTCACGAACGGCGCGAAGTCCGGTTTGTTGCTGTGCTCGAAGGCGACCCCTTCGACTCCCCAGCCCCACCACTTCATGTGCTCCACAGACGTCATCCGGCTTCCTTTCGTGGTGTGTCGATCGAAACGTGTGCTCCCGGCTCGACCGAGGCGCGCAGCGCGACGATCTCGGCGACGACGCGGTCCATGAGCTGGACGGGCGTCTCGTTCGGCTGCGGGTGGATCGGTTGCCCGAAGACGACGCGCACCGGCGGTCGTCCGGGGACGGGCCAGTTGCGACCCTTCGGCATGGCGGAGTGGGTGCCGAGGACGGCCACCGGGAGGCACGGGATGCCCTGACGGGTTGCGAGTGCCGCGGCACCGGGCTTGAACCGGCCGAGCTCACCCGTCCGCGATCGGCCGCCCTCCGGGAAGATGAGGATCGGGACGCCGCTCTCGAGCAGCTCCCGTGACACGCCTGCACGCTTGCGGTCACCCGAGCGGTCGACCGGGAACGCGTTGAAGAAGAGGGCGGCGAAGATGCGGCGGGCGGGCACGTCGAAGAAGTAGTCGGCCGCGACACCGGCGGCGAGGTAGCGCGACAACCGACGCGGCATCGCCCCGACGACGAGCGGTGCGTCGAGGTGCGACTGGTGGTTGGCGACGACGATGTACGGCCCGGTCACGCCCGACAGGCGCTCGCGACCCGTCACCGTCACGCGGGTCAGCGACCAGACGAGCGGCTTCAACAGCAGACGCTGGGCGACGAACCGCGCGTTGGCGTGGAGGGAGGAGGTGAACCGCGGCTCTGCGGTCATCGGCGGGCTCCTGACTGGGCGGCGTTGGCGGCTCGGCGGCTCGAGGACATCCGGCCGGAGATCCACCGGATGGACGCACGGGGCGCGAACTTGACGAGGGCCATGAGGGCCTTGAAGCGGAAGCTCGGGATGGAGACGACGACCCCCCTCCCGGCGTCGCGAAGGGCGTCGGCGACGAGCCGGTCCACATCGATCCACAGACCTGACGGGATCGATCGGGTGCTGATGCCGGCGCGATCGTGGAACTCCGTACGGACCCACCCGGGGCACAGGGCCGTGACGCGGACACCCGAGCCGGCGAGCTCGACCGCGAGCGCCTCGGTGTAGATGGTGACGAACGCCTTCACCGCGGAGTAGCCGCCGGTGGTGATGTACCCGGCCGTGCTCGAGACGTTGATGATGGTGCCGCGTCCGCGTTCCCGCATGGCACGGGCCGCTGCGCCTGAGAGCGTGGTGACGCTCCGGCACATGACCTCGATCGCGTTGTCGAGCTCGCTCGTGTCGGGGTCGGTCAGCCGGGAGTGCACGCCGAACCCGGCGTTGTTCACGACCACGTCGATCGGTGACCCCTGATCCTCGATCCGCGCGGCGAGTCTCGCGACGTCGGCGCGGTCCGAGAGGTCGGCACTGATCACCTCGACGGTGCGACCGGTCGCGCGCAGTCGCTCGGCCGATCGCTCGAGCCGCTCGACATCACGGGCGACGAGCACCAGGTCGAAGCCCCGCCCGGCGAGCGCCGTGGCGAACGCGGCACCGATGCCGGACGTCCCACCGGTGACGAGAGCTGTAGCCATGGGGATCAGAATACGCTACGCGTTGCGTATCGTTGCAAGCTACAGTGATGAGGTCGGATCGTCACGGAACGGAGACGCCATGGTGAACCGGGATTCGCCGCGCGGAACAGCACCCGCGGCCCTCGAGGACGCGGAGCAGGAGAGCGCCATGCTGCGGCCTGCCCACGGGTTCAGCGTCCGCGACTACGCGAAGTCCGCCGTCGGCAGTCGTCGCAAGGAGATCGACGCCGCGGCCTTCGCCGAAACGCCGCTGCGTGCTGAGACGGTCGCGCTGCTCCGCGCCCTGTCGGACATCGAGCGCGCGACGATGCAGTACCTCCGCGGGGTGCTCGTCACCCCCACCCACAAGGACGCCAGGGTCACCGCGTTCCTCATCACCTGGGCGTACGAGAAGTACTGGATCACCGACACCCTCGACACCGTGCTCAAGGCGAACGGGACCCCGCGCGACAAGACGCGTTCGACGGGTCTCCGCCGCACCGTCCACGGCGTGCGCGACCGCTTCGCGCCCATCGGCCAGGCCCTCATCGCGAACGTGCTCGGCGAGGACATCATCGCCTGGCACATGACGATCGGGACGATCGACGACCTCATCACCCACGCCGCCTACCGTGCGGTGCGCGAGCGCGAGCCGCACCCCGTGCTCGACCGCCTCGTCGACGAGATCCTCGAGACGAAGGCCAGGCACCTCGAGTTCTTCACCGCTCAGGCGAGTGACCGCCTCGCCGCGTCGCCCCGTGCACAGGGCATCACCCGTCGCCGCATCCGGAACGCCGTGTGGCCCACCGGCTCCGATGCGAACGGCCCCCGACAGACGGCGCGGTTCGCCGCGCTCGTGTTCCGCAGCACCGCCACCTGGAGCGACCCCGCCGTCCTCGGCATCGACGCGTCGATCGACGCGCTGCCCGGTCAGTCGGGCCTCCATCTCGCCGCAAGACTTGCCCGCCGCGGACGCCGCGGCAGCCTCGAGGAGAACCGATGACCGACACCCCCACCCCAGACGCCGAACAGCCCGACGCCCAGGAGCCGGAGGCTCAGCAGCCGGACGCACAGGAGTCCGCAGCCGAGCAGCCCACCATCGCCCTGGATGCCCTCGACGGCGCGCACGTCCTCGTCACCGGCGGCACCGGCTTCCTCGGCCAGGCGGTGCTCGAGCGCCTGCTCGCCGATCACCCGACCACGCGCGTCAGCCTGCTCATCCGGAAGAAGGGGTCGGTCCGCGGGAGCGACCGTCTCCAGACCCTGCTCCGCAAGCCGGTGTTCAAGGCCTGGCGCGAACGCGTCGGCGCCGAAGCCGCTGCAGCGATCGTGGCCGAACGCGTCAGCGTGATCGAGGGTGGCCTCGACGAGATGGCACTGCCGGCCGACCTCGACGTCGTCATCCACAGCGCGTCGACCGTCTCCTTCGACCCGCCGATCGACGAGGCCTTCGCCACGAACGTCGGCGGCGCGACCACCCTGTACGCGGCGCTCGCGAAGAGCGGCGCGACCCCGCACGTCGTCCACGTCTCCACCGCCTACGTCGGTGGCACGCGGAAGGGCATCCAGCCGGAACGCAGCCTCGCGCACGACGTCGACTGGCGCGTCGAGGCCGAGGCAGCCCGCTCGGCGCGCGTCCGCACCGAGGAGTCGTCCCGTCGTCCGGAGGTCTTGCGCAAGCTCATGCAGACCGCCCGTCGCGAGCACGGCAAGGCCGGCCCCCAGGCCGTCTCGAACGCCGCCGAGGCCGCACGCATCGCGTGGGTCGACGCCCGACTCGTCGCCCACGGGCGCGCACGCGCCGAGAGCCTCGGCTGGACCGACGTGTACACCTTCACGAAGGCGATGGCCGAGCGGGTCGCCGAAGAGCGCTGGGCCGGCGAGGGCAACCGACTCTCCGTCGTGCGTCCGTCGATCATCGAGAGCGCGCTCGCGCACCCCTTCCCCGGCTGGATCGACGGCTACAAGGTCGCCGACCCGCTGATCATCGCCTACGGGCGCGGACAGCTGCCCGACTTCCCTGGCCTCCCCGACAGCGTGCTCGACATCATCCCCGTCGACTTCGTCGTCAACGCGATCCTCGCTGCGGCCCAGACCCCGCCGGAGCCGGCTGCGGCGCGCTACTTCCACGTGAGCTCCGGCGCCAGCAACCCGCTGCCGTTCCACAAGATGTACGCGAACGTGCACAGCTACTTCACGGAGCACCCGATCCCGGCGGACGCCGGCGACATCAGTGTGCCGACCTGGAACTTCCCCGGCGGGCGTGCCATCGAGCGCTCCATCGACCGGCGGCAGAAGGCGACGACGGCGGCCGGCCGGGTCGTCTCCCACTTGCCGGCGAACGCGACCACCCGCGGGTGGCAGGACCGGATCCGCAAGGCGTCGAGTGACCTCGGCTCGCTCCGCGACTTCACCGGGCTCTACCGCTCCTACGTGCAGAGCGAGATCGTCTTCGACGACCAGCGCACCCGTGCCCTGCACGCCTCGCTGACGCCCGAGCAGCAGGCGGACCGCGGGTTCGACGTCACGACGATCGACTGGGACGACTACTTCCAGCGCATCCACTTCCCCGCCGTCACGACCCTGACCCGCGCCTTCGCCAACCGCAAGGCGGGCGCCGCGAAGCAGCAGAAGATCCTGCCCGTGCGCGACGACGTCCTCGCGGTGTTCGACCTCGAGGGCACGGTGCTCGCCTGGAACCTCATCGAGCAGTACCTCTGGCTGCGGCTCGCCGCGACCTCACGGTCGCGCTGGCCCATCGAGATCGCCACGCTCGGCGCCTCCATGCCGGGGTACATCGGTGCTGAACTCCGCGACCGCGGTGAGTTCATCCGCACGTTCATGCGCCGCTACGAGGGCGTCGACGTGGCGCAGCTCGAGAAGATCGTCCGGGGCGGCTTCGGCAAGGCCGTCCGGTCCCGCCTCCTCCCCCAGGCGCTCGAACAGATCGCCGCGCACCGGGCGGCCGGTCACCGGACGATCCTCGTCACGGGCACCATCGACCTCATGACGGCTCCGCTCGAGCCGTTCTTCGACGAGGTCGTGGCCGGGGCGATGCACGCCGAGAACGGACGCCTCACGGGCTACCTCGACAGCCCGCCGCTCGTCGACGAAGCGCGCGGCGCCTGGCTCACGCAGTACGCCGAGCAGCACGGCATGGACCTCGCGCACTCCTACGGCTACGGCGACTCCCATGCGGACGCCGCCTGGCTGCAGCTGGTCGGGAACCCGGTCGCCGTCAACCCCGACCACACCCTGTACAAGCTGGCGCAGGCCGGCCGGTGGACGGTGCGAGAATGGGCACGAACCACCGGAGGCGTCCGCTCCGAAGACGAACTGACCCGCGCACCGCGCCCCGCACAGCCGAGAGGAGAGCGGACGGCCGAGGACACGATCCCCGACCGCCCCACCGCACATGGCGTTTGACATCGACAAGTTCACCGAGACGAGTGTCTCGGTGAACTGGAGCGACCTCGACTTCGACGAGTTCAAGACGAACCCGCTCCCCGCTTCCACCCTGCGCAGCCTGCGCTACATGTGCGACATCGAGTACCACACGGTCTGCTATCTGCGCGACATGCTCATGACGCCGTCCCACGAGGACGACGAGGTCGGCGCGTTCATGACGATGTGGAACCGTGAGGAGTTCTGGCACGGGGAGGCGCTCGCCGCCGTCCTCGCCGCCCACGACATCACGGTCGACTTCGACGAGCTCAAGGCGACGCGCCTGAAGCTCGGCTGGAAGGACCGCCTCGACCCCATCAAGCAGTCGATCCTCGGCAACCTCGTGGGCACCGACTTCATCGCGGTGCACATGAGCTGGGGCGCGGCGAACGAGTGGTCCGCGACCGCCGCGTACACCCGCCTCGCGCAGTTGGAGCGACACCCGGTGCTCTCGGTGCTCCTCAAGCGGATCGCGAAGCAGGAGACGCGTCACGTGGCGTTCTACGCGAGCCAGGCCAAGGCACGCCTGGAGTCGTCGAAGAGCGCACGTCGACTCACCCGCTTCCTGCTCCGCAAGGTGTGGGGCCCCGTCGGTTCCGGCGTCATGCCCGACTCCGAGGTCACGCACGTCATGGGCCACCTCTTCGGCGACGAGGACGGCCTGGCCGAGGTGCGCCGCATCGACGGGCACATCGCCAAGCTCCCCGGCATGGAGGGGCTCACGATCATCGAGAACTCGCTCCGCGTGCGCGGCGTCGCGGCCTGAACCGCGCCACCTCGCACAGCAGCCCCGGTCGGATCTCCGACCGGGGCTGCTTCGTGTCGTGCGGGCCGCGTCTCAGCTCTGCGAGACGATGCGGGCGCCGTGGACCGGTCCGTGGGCACGGATGACCTTCAGCCCGGACGAGGCGAGCGTCACCTGCAGTTCGACGGCGTCGTCGGTGTCGGCAGCCAGGAAGGCGATCGTCGGCCCGGAGCCGGAGACGAGGCTGCCGAGGGCGCCCTGGGAGTCGCCGAACTCGAGCACCTCGCCCAGCACCGGGCGCAGCTGCAGCGCGGCGGCCTGCAGGTCGTTGTAGAGGACTTCTCCGAGGAGGTGGGCGTCGCCCGCCCGCAACGCCTGGAGCACCGCGGCGTCGACCGTCGGCTGACGACCGGACGGCGAGATGTCGAGGATGTGCCGCGCACGGTGGGCGTCGAGCTCCTGGTAGACCTGCGGGGTCGACATCCCGAAGTCGGCGAGGGCGAGCACCCACTCGAACTGCCCCTTGGCCAACGCGCTGCTCAGTTGGTCGCCGCGGCCGGTTCCGACCGCGGTGCCGCCGAGCAGGGCGAAGGGCACGTCGGCGCCGAGGCGTGCCGCCAGCGCCAGGAGGTCGTCGCGGCTGCGTTCGGTCCCCCAGAGAGCGTCACAGGCGAGCAGCGTGGCCGCCGCGTCGGCTGAGCCGCCGCCCATCCCGCCGGCGACCGGGACGTGCTTCTCGATCTCGAGCCGGACACCGCCGCGGTACCCGGTCCGTCTCGCGAGGGCCTTCGCGGCGCGGATGGCGAGGTTGCTCGTGTCGGTCGGCACACCCGACACGTCCACCGAGCCGGAGAACGACACACTGAAGTCGTCGGCCGGGTAGGCGTGCACGTCCTCGTACAGCGAGATCGCCTGGTACGCGGTCGCGACGTCGTGGTAGCCGTCGTCCATCACTTCGCCGACTTTGAGGAAGACGTTGATCTTCCCCGGTGCTCGCACGTGGACGTGCTTGAGGATGGCCTCGGTGGTCATTGTTCCAAGTTAGTCGATCGAGCAGGCGCCTCAGACCGCGTCACTTGTCGGAGGAGTCCGCCCAGATGTTGACGTCGGCGCCCTCCGCGAGTCGGTCGATCTCCTCGAGCTCCTCGGTCGTGAACGCGGGGCCGTCGAGCGCCGCCAGGTTCTCGTCGAGCTGCTCGGGGCGAGAGGCGCCGATGAGGGCGGAGGTGATCGCGGGGTTGTTCAGGACCCAGGCGAGCGACATCTGCGCGAGGGTCTGCCCGCGCTCCACGGCGATGTCGTTGAGGGACCGGAGGCGGGTCGCCATCTCCTCGCTCACCTGGCGGTCGGGCAGGGAGGGACGGTTCGTGGCACGCTCGGCCGGGCCGTCGCCGAGGTACTTGTCGGTGAGCAGGCCCTGCGCGAGGGGCACGAACGCGATCGCGCCGAGGCCGGTCTCGGTCAGCACCTCGGTGAGGCCGTCCTCGACCCAGCGGTTGAGGATCGAGTACGACGGCTGGTGGATCACGAGCGGCGTGCCGAGCTCGCGAGCGACGGCGTGTGCGGCGGCGGTCCGCTCGGCCGAGTACGACGAGATGCCGACGTACAGGGCCTTGCCGGAGCGCACGATCGCGTCGAGCGCGCCCACGGTCTCCTCGATGGGCGTGACCTCGTCGACCCGGTGCGAGTAGAAGACGTCGACGTAGTCGAGACCCATCCGCTCGAGCGACTCGTCGAGGCTCGCGGTCAGGTACTTCTTCGAACCGAAGTTGCCGTACGGGCCTGGCCAGAAGTCGTAACCGGCCTTCGAGGAGATGATGAGCTCGTTGCGGTACGGACCGAAGTCCTCGCGCATCATGCGACCGAAGTTCGTCTCGGCGGAACCGTAGGGCGGGCCGTAGTTGTTCGCGAGGTCGAAGTGGGTGATGCCGTGGTCGAACGCGTGGCGCAGCAGCGCGCGCTGCCCGTCGAACGGCCGGTTGTCGCCGAAGTTGTACCAGAGGCCGAGCGAGATCGGCGGGAGGAAGAGCCCCGAGGTGCCGACCTGGCGGTAGTCGTTCCGCGCGTAGCGGTCGTCTGCCGCAGCGTACGGGCGGTGGATGTCGGGGACGTTCAGCGGGAATCGAGCATCAGCGGTCATGCGCCAACGTTATCGCCCCGCACGCACGATCGACAGGAAGTCGTGGACCGTGAGCTCCTCGCCGCGTGCCGTCGGCTTCACCCCGGCGGCCTCCATCTGCTCCGTCGCGGCCTGGGAGCTGCCGAGGACGCTCCCGAGTGCCTGCCGGAGCATCTTGCGACGCTGCTGGAACGCCGCGTCGATGAGCGCGAAGGTCTTGATGCGCTCCTCCTCGGTGCCGATGACGTCGCTGCGCCGCTCGAATCCGACGAGCACGGAGTCGACGTTCGGAATGGGCCAGAACACCTGGCGGCTCACCTGGCCGGCGATGCGCCACGCGCCGTACCAGGCGGCCTTCGCGCTCGGTGCGCCGTAGACCTTGCTCCCCGGGCCGGCGGCGAGTCGGTAGCCGACCTCGGCCTGCACCATGACGACACCGGCCGTCAGCGAGGTGAAGTGCTCCAGGAAGTGCAGGAGGACGGGTACGGAGATGTTGTACGGCAGGTTGGCGACGAGTCGGTTGGGCTGCGCGGGGAGTTCCTCGATGCGCATCGCGTCCTCGTGGACGACCGACAACCGGTCGATCATGCCCGGTGCCATCTCCCCCACGGTGAGCGGCAGCTGCTTGGCGAGCCGACCGTCGATCTCGACGGCGACGACGCTCGCGTCGGCCTCGAGCAGGCCGAGCGTCAACGAGCCGAGGCCGGGGCCGATCTCGACCACGACGTCGCCCGGAGCGACGTGCGCGACCGACACGATCTTGCGGACGGTGTTCGCGTCGATGACGAAGTTCTGACCGAGCTTCTTCGTCGGCGTCACGTCCAGCAGGGTGGCGAGATCTCGGATCTCGGCGGGGCCGAGCAGGGCGACGGAGGCGGTCATCCCTCCAGTATCCCTGATCGCGGAGCCGGTCCTCGTCGGACGACGGGCGCGAGGCTCGGTGACGGGCTCAGTCGCTCAGTCGGCCCAGGAGCCGTAGACGCGCTCGGTGTTCGTCGCGAGCTGCGTCGCGAACGCGGCCACGTCCTCGCCCAGGTGCTCGGCCATGCCGCGCACCGTGTACGGGAGGAGGTACGGCGCGTTCGGCCGACCGCGGAACGGGGCGGGCGTGAGGTAGGGCGCGTCGGTCTCGACCATGATCAGCTCGCGGGGCATGATCGCGAGCGCCTCACGCAGCGGTGCGGCGTTCTTGAACGTCACCGTCCCGGCGAAGGAGGCGTACCAGCCGTGCTCGGCGCACAGCTCGGCGAGCTCCGGGCCGCCCGAGAAGCAGTGGAAGACGGTGCGTTCCGGAGCGCCCACCCGCAGGAGCGTCTCGACGACCTCGTCGTGGGCGTCGCGATCGTGGATCTGCAGTGCGACACCGTGACGTTTCGCGATCGCGATGTGCGCTTCGAACGATGCGAACTGCGCCGCTCGGCCGTCCTCCTCGGTGCGGAAGAAGTCGAGGCCGGTCTCCCCGACGGCGCGGACGCGAGGCTCCGCCGCCAGACGGTCGATCTCGGCCAGCGCCTCGTCCAGGGTGCCCGCGCGGTCGAGGTCCGGCGCGTCGTTGGGGTGGATCGCGACCGCCGCGAGCACACGGGGGTCACGAGCGGCGATCGCCGCCGACCAACGCGAGGTCTCCACGTCGGTGCCGACCTGCACGATGCCGCGGACCCCGACGGAGGCTGCACGGTCCAAGTGCTCGGACGGGGTCAGCGGGGCGTCGCCGTCGGCGTGTTCGAGGTGCGTGTGGTTGTCGTAGACCGCGACCGGCAGCGCCTCAGGTGCCTCGGGATAGCTCAGCTGCTTCCGCTCCCCCGCTTCGCGCTGCCGCAGGTGCGGTGTGACGGCCGGATCCGGCGCGACGCCCCCGCTCATTCGGCGACGGCCTCGATCCGCGGGAACAGGGGCTCGAGCCCTGCCACCGAGGTGCCGGCGGGCAGCTGCCCCCAGGTGCCGACGTCGCCGATGCGCTGTGCGCCGAGCTCGCCGAGGGCGGCTTCAGCGCCGAGGGCGGACCACAGCTTGGTGGTCGCCTTCGGGACGAAGGGGTGGAGCAAGACCGACAGGGCGCGCAGGCCCTCGACCGCCGTGGCGAGCACGGTGCCGAGCCGCTCCCGCTTGGCCTCGTCCTTCGCGAGTGCCCACGGCTCCTGCTCGGTGATGTAGCCGTTCAGCTCGTCGACGATCCGCCAGATGGCCGCGAGCGCGTCCTGGATGGCGAGGCGCTCGATCGCGGCGTCGGCGTCGGTTGCAGCGCGGGCGACCGTCTCCTGGATGGCCACGTCGGCCGGCTCGGCAGGGCCGCTCGCCGGCACGACGCCGTCGAAGTACCGCGTCACCATCGCGAGCACGCGCGACGCGAGGTTGCCGAAGCCGTTCGCGAGCTCCGCCTGGTACCGCGCGGAGAGGTCCTCCCAGCTGAACGAACCGTCCTGCCCGAAGGCGATGGCGCGCATGAAGTAGTAGCGGAACGCGTCGGAGCCGAAGGTGTCGGTGATCTCACTCGGTGCGATACCGGTGAGCTTCGACTTCGACATCTTCTCGCCGCCGACGAGCAGCCAACCGTGACCGAAGACCCGCTTCGGGACCTCGAGCCCGGCGGCCATGAGCATGGCCGGCCAGATGACCGCATGGAACCGCAGGATGTCCTTGCCGACGATCTGCGTGGCGGGCCAGCGCTCGGCGAACGCCTCCTCGTCGGAGCCGTACCCGGCGGCGGTGATGTAGTTGAGCAGGGCGTCGAACCACACGTAGACGACGTGGCTCTCGTCCCACGGGACCTTGATGCCCCAGTCGAAGGTCGAGCGGGAGATGGACAGGTCCTTGAGCCCCTGGCGCACGAACTGGATGACCTCGTTGCGCGCCGACTCCGGCTGCACGAACTCCGGTCGTTCCTCGTAGAGGGCCAGCAGGCGCTCGGCGAAGTCGCTCATGCGGAAGAAGTAGTTGCTCTCCTGGAGCAGTTCGACCGGCTTCGAGTGGATCGCGCACACGAGCTGCCCGACGTACTCGCCGGTGCCCTGCACGAGGTCGCTCTCCTGCTTGTACTCCTCACAGCCGACGCAGTAGTACCCCTCGAACTCACCGGTGTAGATGAAGCCGGCGTCGTACAGGCGCTGGAGGAAGAGCTGGACGTTCTGCTCGTGCCGTTCGTCCGTCGTGCGGATGAAGTCGTCGTTCGAGATGTCGATCGTGTCGAGCAGCGGGTACCAGGACTCGCTGACGAGCTTGTCGGCCCACTCCTTCGGCGTCACGCCGTTCGCGGTCGCCGTGCGCAGGATCTTCTGGCCGTGCTCGTCGGTCCCGGTCAGGAACCAGGTGCGGTCTCCGGCCTGACGGTGCCAGCGCGCGAGGACGTCCGCGGCCACCTCCGTGTAGGCGTGCCCGATGTGCGGGGCATCGTTGACGTAGAAGATGGGCGTGGTGATGTAGAACGAGGTGCCGTCGGCCATGGGGTCAATCCTAGGACGAGCGGGCGTCGCCACCGTGCCTGTTACGGTGCGGGACGCACCTGCGCGTCCGGTGACGCCTTCGGGGGCCGGGCTGCGAGGGCCGCCTGGTACAGGTCGCGCTTCGAGAGGCCGGTGGCCTCGGCGACCTCGTTGGAGGCGTCCTTCAGGCGCGTGCCCGACGCCACGAGCGCGAGCACCTGCTCGAGCGCGGTGGCCGGATCGGCCTCGACGGCCTCCGCACCGGCGATGACGATGCAGATCTCGCCTTTCACACCCCCGGACGCCCACTCGGCCAGTTCAGCGGCCGTTCCCCGCTTGACCTCCTCGAACAGCTTGGTGAGCTCCCGGCACACCGCCACGCGACGTTCGGCTCCGAGCACGGAGGCGATGTCCTCGAGGGAGGAGGCGAGTCGGTTGGGCGATTCGAAGAACACCATCGTGCGTGGCTCGGTCGCGAGGCCCCGGAGGCTGCTGCGTCGGTCGCCCGGCTTCCGCGGGAGGAACCCCTCGAAGGTGAAGCGGTCGGTCGCGAGGCCGGACACGGCGAGCGCCGTCACGACCGCAGACGGCCCGGGGATCGCGGTGACCTGGACGTCTGCGGCCGCCGCCGCGTCGACGAGGTGGAAGCCGGGGTCGGACACGGTCGGCATGCCGGCGTCGCTGAGCACGAGGACGTCGGTCTCGCGGGCCAGTTCGACGATCTCGGCCGCGCGTTCGCGCTCGTTGTGGTCGTGCATGGCGATGAGGCGCGGCCGCGATTCCACACCGAGCGCGCGCAGCAGGTGGATGGCCGTCCGGGTGTCCTCGGCGACGATGACCTCCGCCGCGGCCAGCGCCTCCCGGAGTCGGGGCGACGCATCGCCGAGGTTGCCGATGGGGGTCGCTCCGAGGATGATCACCGGACCAGTCTCCCATCCGGTCGGGGTGGTTAGATGAGACGGTGTCGGTCGATCTTCTGGAAGCCCCTGTGACGGGATCCCGCCTCGACCGCTGGTGGGAGCGGATGCTCCGCACCGAGCGCCGCCGGAAGCTCTGGATCTGGGGTGGTCCGGCCGCTGTGACGCTCCTCGCGTTCGTGCTGCGGTTCTGGAACCTCGGTCACCCGCACTCGCTCGTCTTCGACGAGACCTTCTACGTGAAGGACTCGTGGTCGCTGTGGCTGAACGGCTACGAGAGCACCTGGCCGGACGGGGCGGACGAGGGCTTCGCGAACGGCGACGCGGGCAGCCCGAGCACGAACCCCTCCTACGTCGTGCACCCACCGCTCGGCAAGTGGCTGATCGCGCTCGGCATCGCCGTGTTCGGCATCGACGACAGCACCGGGTGGCGCATCTCCACCGTGATCGCCGGAACGCTCGCGGTCCTGCTCGTCACGCTCATCGCCAAGCGGTTGTTCACCTCGTCGATCCTCGCCGTCCTGGCCGGGTTCCTGTTCGCGATCGACGGCCACGCGATCGTCATGGCCCGGGTCTCGCTGCTCGACAACTTCGTCATGTTCTTCGTCCTGGCGGGATTCGGCGCGATCCTGTTGGACCGGTCGTGGCACGCGTCACGCCTCGCGGCGAAGGTCGCGTCAGCCCGGGCGAGCGGCGCCGATCCGGCCTGGGGTCCCGTCCTCTGGTGGCGGCCGTGGCTGCTCGCCGCAGGGGTCGCGTTCGGCGCGGCCACCGCGGTCAAGTGGAACGGGCTGTACTTCCTCGCCGCGTTCGGCGTGTACGTGATCGTCACGGATCTGCTGCTCCGCCGCCGACTGGGCCTCAGCCTGTGGGCGAGCGCAGCGGTCCTCAAGCAGGGCCCCGTGTCCTTCGTGACCCTCGTCCCCGTGTCCGCCGTCGTGTACCTCGCCAGCTGGACCGGCTGGATCAGGACGTCCGGCGGGTACGACCGCCAGTGGGCCGATGCGGTGGGCAACGCCTGGACCGGCACCTTCGCGTGGGTCCCCCACTGGTTCCAGAGTCTCCTCCACTACCACCAGAGCGCCTACAGCTTCCACGTCGGCCTCAGCACCCCGCACCCCTACGCCGCGAACCCGCTCGGCTGGCTGCTCATGATCCGGCCGACGAGCATGTACTACCAGTCCCCCGCCACCGGGACCGACGGCTGCGCGTGGGACGCCTGCTCCTCCGCGATCACCTCGATCGGCAACCCGCTCATCTGGTGGGGCGCCGCCGTCGCGCTCGGGTACTGCGTCTACCGGCTCGTCCGCTACCGCGAGTGGCAGGTCGGGCTCATCGTCCTCGGGGTCGCAGCGGGGTACCTGCCCTGGCTGCTCTACCTGAACCGGACGGTGTTCCAGTTCTACACGATCGTCTTCGAGCCGTACCTCATCCTGGCGCTCGTCTTCGCGATCGGGAAGATCCTCGGGTCCCGCGACGACCCGGAGGAACGCCGATTCGCCGGCGTCGGCGTCATCGGGGTGTTCGTGACCATCACGACGCTGTTGAGCATCTTCTGGTATCCGCTCTGGACCGCCATCACCGTGCCCTACTGGTTCTGGCACCTGCACGCCTGGTTGCCGTCATGGGTGTGACGGGAGGTCGGTGATGAAGGCGCTCCCCGGGGTGCTCGTCGCCGGTGCAGCGGCGCTCGCCGCCCTGGGCCTCCACACCCTCCTGCCGGTCGTCCCGCTGCTGACCGCGAGCGTCCTGCTCGGCATGGTGGCGGGCCAGCTCCCGCCGTTCCAGCGGCTCGCGGCGGGCGTCCTGAAGCCGGGACTCGGGATGAGCGCGAAACGGTTCATGCGGATCGGTGTCGTCCTGCTGGGGCTGAAGCTGAGCCTCGTCGACATCGCCGGCCTGGGGTGGGTCACGCTCGCCACCACGGTCGCGATCGTCGTCGTCACCTTCTTCGTCACCCTCTGGCTCGGCCGGAGACTGGGGCTCGCGGGCCCCGAACCGCTCCTCATCGCCACGGGCTTCTCCATCTGCGGCGCCTCCGCCATCGGCGCGATGAGCGGCGTCGTGAAGGCGAAGGACGAGGAGCAGGCGACGCCCGTCGCGCTCGTCACCCTGTGCGGGACCCTCGCGATCTTCGTCCTCCCGGCGCTCCGTGGCCCCCTCGGGCTCAGCGACGAGCAGTTCGGTCACTGGGTGGGGGCGAGTGTGCACGACGTGGGTCAGGTCGTCGCGACCGCCCAGATCGCCGGCACGAGCGCACTCGCGATCGCCGTCGTCGTCAAGCTGACCCGGGTCGTGCTCCTCGCCCCCATGGTCGCCGCCGCCGCGACGATCGAGCGCCGCCGACTCCTGACGGTGTCGGCCGGCGCCGGTGCGCAGGTCGATGCCGACGGAACCGCGACCGCAACCCGACCGCCGATCGTCCCGCTGTTCGTCGCGGGCTTCATCGCCGCGGTCCTCGTCCGCACCCTGCTCCCGGTGCCCGAGCTCGTCCTCGACGTCGCCGACGGCGTGCAGACCGCGCTGCTGGCGATGGCGCTCTTCTCGCTCGGTGCCGCGATCCGCGTCCGCACGCTCGTCACCACCGGGTGGCGCGCGCTCGTCGTCGGGCTCGTCTCCTGGCTCCTCATCGCGGTGCTCGCGCTCGGAGCGGTGCACCTGGCCTGAGGCACGGGCACGCGGTCGCTTTCGCGGCACGTCATGCACGGCGTGCCGCGGGCGCGGGCACGTGCCCGCGTGGCGCGGCTAGTGCTCGCCGCCCACGATCTTCAGGCCGATGACGCAGCCGATGAGCCCGAGGATGAGCAGCACCTTGACGACCGACAGCTGCTCGCCGCCGAAGGTCATGGCGTACCCGACGGTGAGCGCGGCACCGATCCCGACCCAGACCGCGTAGGCGGTGCCCACCGGGATGTCGCGCATGGCCCAGGCGAGGCCGGCCATGCTGAGCACGAGCGCCCCCGCGAACGTCACGGTCGGCCAGAGCTTCGTGAACCCCTCGGACTTGCCGAGCGCGGTGGCCCAGACGGCTTCCAGGACGCCGGAGGCGATGAGTACGATCCAAGACATGACGATCACTCCCAAGTGGTCAGTCTTGTCGCGTTCCGGGTACTGCGCCCTCGTCCGGCAGCCCGATGAGGGCTGTGTCCCACACGATACGCCGAAGCGCTGGGCAGGCCCTGTGCAGTGCGGTCGAATGCGACGCAATGTTGCAGCACGGTGAAGCGCTCGACGGTGCTCCGGTAGCGTGAACGCATGGCAGATCGTGAGTATGGCTTCCGCACGCGTGCGATCCACGCGGGCAACATCCCCGACCAGGTGACCGGCGCACGGGCGCTGCCCATCTACCAGTCGAGTGCCTTCGTCTTCGACGACACCGCCGACGCAGCCGCGCGCTTCGCCCTGCAGAAGTACGGGAACATCTACTCCCGCCTCGCCAACCCGACGGTCGCGAGCTTCGAGGAGCGCATCGCCAGCCTCGAGGGCGGCCTCGGTGCCGTCGCGACCGCCTCCGGCCTCGCCGCGCAGTACATCACCTTCGCCTCCCTGGCGGGGCAGGGCGACCACATCGTCGCCTCGGCCAACCTCTACGGAGGCTCGATCACGCAGCTCGACGTCACCCTCCGCCGGTTCGGCATCGAGACCACCTTCGTGCAGTCCTCCGACGCCGCCGACTACGCCGCCGCCATCCAGGAGAACACGAAGCTCGTCTTCGCCGAGACGGTCGCGAACCCCTCGGGCGAGATCGCCGACATCGAGGGCCTCGCCGACGTCGCGCACGCGCACGGCATTCCGCTCATCATCGACTCGACCATCGCCACGCCCTACCTCAACCGTCCGATCGAGTGGGGTGCCGACATCGTCACCCACTCCGCCACCAAGTTCCTCGGCGGCCACGGCACGACCCTCGGCGGTGTGGTCGTCGAGAGCGGACGGTTCGACTGGGACAGTGACAAGTTCCCGCTCTTCGGCCAGCCGGTGCCGAGCTACGGCGGGCTGCAGTGGTCGGGGAACTTCGGCGAGTACGCCTTCCTCACGCGCCTCCGCGCCGAACAGCTCCGCGACATCGGTCCGGCGCTCGCCCCGCACTCGGCGTTCCTCCTCGCCCAGGGTGTCGAGACGCTGCCCTTCCGGATCCAGGCGCACGTCGACAACGCACGGATCGTCGCCGAGTGGCTCGACGCCGACCCGCGGATCGCCGCCGTCAACTGGGCCGGGCTCCCCGCTCACCCGCACCACGAGCGCGCGAACAAGTACCTGCCGAAGGGCCCCGGTTCGGTCTTCAGCTTCGAGGTGAAGGGCGGCCGTCAGGTCGGCCAGAAGCTCATCGAGTCCGTCGACCTCGCGAGCCACCTGGCGAACATCGGCGACGCGAAGACGCTCATCATCCACCCGGCGTCGACCACCCACGCCCAGCTGTCCGACCAGCAGCTCGTCGACGCGGGCGTCCTGCCCGGCATCGTGCGGCTGAGCGTCGGCATCGAGGACCCCGACGACATCATCTACGACCTCGACCAGGCGCTCGCCGCAGCGGTGAAGGAGTGATGGCATGAGCACTTCGACAAGCTCAGTGACCGGTGTGGACGCGACCGTGACCGGCGTGGACGCGACAGTGACCGGCGTGGACGCGACCGTGACCGACCAGGACGCGACCGAGACGGTCCGGCTCACCAACGGTCTCACCTGCTCGCTGCCCGCCGATTCGCCGCTCGCGAAGCTGCTGCGTTCGCAGCGCACCTGGGCGGGCCCCGACGCGAAGGCTCGCCTGAAGCTCCTCCGCGAGGCGAAGTCCGTCGCGATCGTCGGCGCCTCACCGAACCCGGCGCGCTCCTCGTACTTCGTGGGCACCTACCTGCAGCAGTCGAGCGACTTCACGATCTACTTCGTGAACCCGAACGCCACGGAGATCCTCGGTCAGCCCGCCTACCCCGACCTCGCCTCCCTGCCGGAGGTACCCGACATCGTCGACGTCTTCCGCAAGGCGAGCGACATCCCGCAGGTCATCGACGAGGTCGTCGCCATCGGAGCACCGACCGTCTGGGTGCAGCTCGGCATCTGGAACCAGGAGGCCGCCGAGTACGGCGAGTCGAAGGGCCTGAACGTCGTGATGGACCGCTGCATCAAGGTGGAGCACGCCCGGTTCCACGGTGGACTCCATCTGCTCGGCTTCGACACCGGGCAGATCACCGCCCGCAAGACCCTGCGCTGACGCCTCGGTTCCCTGAACTCGTCGGCAGGTCGCACTTCGACAGGCTCAGTGACCGGGGACGGCTCAGTGACCGGGCCGGTCCAAGTAACGAGCCGTGGATACACTCGTGACGTGCCTGCGTCGAACCTCCGAGTGACCGTCCTGGGGCCGGTGCTCGTCGAGGGACGCACCGGTCGGCTCGTCGAACCCGGCGGCCGGCTCGCCAAAGCGCTGGTGACCATCCTGGTGCTCGCGGACGGGCGCGCCGTGTCGACGGCCGCCCTCACCCCGCTGGATGTCGTGTCCGAAGACGGTGGCGGTGCCGGCGTCGGGACGCAGGAGCGTCGCCAGCATGCTGATGGTGGTGGTCTTGCCGGCGCCGTTCGGGCCGAGGACGCCGTAAACGGTGCCGGTGCGGACCGAGAGGTCGACGCCGTCGACCGCCCGGTTGTCGCCGAAGGTCTTCACGAGGCCGTGGGCTTCGATCGCCCAGTCGGAGCTGATGCTCATGCGGATGCCTTTCGAAATCAGGTGTGGGCCGCCGGTGGGCGACCCGGACAACAGTGTGGGCGGGGGCACTCACGGATCGCTCACCTACCGCTGACACCCGCTGACACCGCACCCGGCGCCGAAGACGCTTAGAGTGAGAGGAGCCAGTCGCACCGAAGGGGGTCGTCCAGTGACCGCATACGTGTCCGCGTTCGACCTCTTCTCCATCGGGATCGGGCCGTCCAGCTCGCACACGGTCGGACCGATGCGGGCGGCCCTGGCCTTCGCCACCGGGCTCGCGGACGACGGACTGCTCGACCGGGTCGACCGCGTCACATGTTCGTTGTACGGATCGCTCGGCGCGACCGGCATCGGTCACGGCACCCCCGACGCCGTCGTCGCGGGCCTCCAGGGACTCACCCCGGAAGAATGCGATCCAGCCGAGGTCCGCCGGGCCTGGAGCGACCACCTCGACGGCGCTCCGCTCACCCTCGCCGGGACGCGTGCCATCGCGTTCTCGAAGGACGACGTCTCGTTCGTGCCCAGGACGAGGCTGCCGGGCCACCCGAACGCCATGACGCTCCACGCCTGGGATCAGCGGAGCGACCTCCCGGTGCGCTCCGAGACGTACTACTCGGTCGGCGGCGGCTTCATCCGTCGTGACGGCGACGACCCGAGCACGGTGCTGCCGTCGACACCCGTGCCGATGCCGTTCCGGACCGCTGAGACGCTCATCGGGCTCTGCGACGAGACAGGGCTCCCGATCGACGCGATCGCGAGACGCAACGAAGAGGCCCTGCGGTCCGCGGTCGAGGTCGACGCCGGCCTCGACGCCATCTGGACGGCCATGCACGAGTGCGTGACCGCCGGGCTCGCCGACACCGGCACCCTCCCGGGCGGTCTCGGCGTCAAGCGCCGGGCACGTGCCGTCCGTGAGCGCCTCGACGTGGCCGAGGCCGAGAGCGGGCGCGAGCTCCCCACGGAGTGGCTGCATGCATTCGCCCTGGCGGTCAACGAGCAGAACGCCTCCGGCGGGCGGGTCGTGACCGCACCCACGAACGGGGCCGCGGGGATCATCCCGGCGGTCGGGAGCTACTACCTGCGGTTCGTGCCGGGCGCCTCGCTCTACGGGATCCGTCGGTACCTGCTCACGGCGACCGCCATCGGCTCGCTCTTCAAGGCGAACGCGTCCATCTCCGGGGCCGAGGGCGGCTGCCAGGCCGAGGTCGGCTCGGCCTGCGCCATGGCCGCCGGTGCCCTGTGCGCCGTCCTCGGCGGCACACCGCGTCAGGTCGAGAACGCCGCGGAGATCGCGATGGAGCACCACCTCGGCCTCACGTGCGACCCGGTGGGCGGGCTCGTCCAGGTCCCGTGCATCGAACGCAACGCGATCGCCTCCTCGACTGCCGTCAGCGCCGCACGTCTGTCGCTGCACGGCGACGGGACGCACCTGGTGTCGCTCGACACCGTGATCGAGACCATGCGCCAGACCGGTGTCGACATGTCGACGAAGTACAAGGAGACGAGCGAGGGCGGTCTCGCGGTCAACGTCATCGAGTGCTGAACCGCGGCGTCGTGTGACCGCGTGTTGCCGACCACCGTGGTCATCCGGGCTGCGGCCTCCTACGGTGGGCGCATGACCTCCACGCACGCGCCGTTCCTGGTGGACCCGCTCGTCTCCACCCAGTGGCTCGCGGACCATCTCGGCAGCGAGAGCCTCATCGTCCTCGACGCGAGTGTCGTCGAGCTGCCTGCGCTGGACGGCGGCCCGGTGCGGCTGGTGAGCGGCTACGACCTGTACCTCTTCGACGGGCACGTACCCGGTGCCGTGTTCGTCGAGCTGCTGGACGCGCGCCAGGGGCTCGGAGCATCCTCAGCGGACGAGATCCGACGCGGTGCGGCCGCCATCGGCATCACGGAGCAGCACACGATCGTCCTGTACGACCAGCTGGACGGGCGCTCCGCCGAGCGCCTTCGTGCGGCGCTGACCGGAGCCGGATACGAGCGCGTCGCGCTCCTCGACGGTGGACTCGGACGCTGGCGCTCCGAAGCCCGCGAGCTGCGCTTCGGTGGACCGGACGGCACGTTCGGAGCCTGACCCGTCGACGTGACGGGTCGGTCGGTGGGCTGGTTCAGCGGGCGTCGAGCTGCGCCGCGTCCGTCACCGGGAGGCGGCAGACGAAGTCCCGGCAGTGGTAGGCGGTCAACCGGCCGTCCCGACTGGTCCGTTCGGCGAAGACGTCGAACCCGCTCGTCGCCCAGGCCACCGCCTGCCGCTCGGAGACCACCGCCACGACGTCGTCCCGGCGCGTCCTGACCGCGTCGCGCATCGCCCGATCCGCCGTCGCGCGATCTTCGTCCTCGTCCGGGTCCACCCGATCCGGCCCGACGACGATGAGTTGCGACGCCGGCCCGGTGAGCGATGCCGCCAGGGCCAGACTCGCGCCGAACGCGGTCGGTGCCGACAGCGCAGCCGACGCGGCGAACCGGACCGCGCCCTCGGCGGCGTCCCGGAACCGGCCGTCGGCCGTCAGCTGGAACAGCAGCAGCGACGCGCGTCCGAGCGACGATATCCCCGAGGGATACGCGCCCTCCGACGGGTCGCCGTCGATCCGCATGCCCTGGGCCGACAGCACCGGGTCGCCGCCGCCCGGCAGGATGAAGCCGGCCACCGCGGCGGAGGAGGCGTCGGTCACGGTCTCGTCCGGCAAGCACCGGTCGACGAGGTCGCGGGCTACCTCCGCGTAGCGGACCTCGCCCGTCGCGAGGCCGAGGCGCAGGAGCGCCTCCGCGAGCATCCCGTAGTCCTCGAGGGCCGCCGCCGCACCCGCCCGCCGTTCGTCGAGCGAGGCCCGGGCGAGCGTGCTGTCCGAGCCGAGGTGGTTCTCGACCACCGCGTCCGCCGCCCACCTCGCTGATTCGAGCCACTCGGGGCGGTCGAAGACCGTCGAGGCCTCCGCCAGCGCGCCGATCGCGAGCCCGTTCCAACCGGTGAGCACCTTGCGATCAACGGCCGGCGGGGTCAGCATCGCCCGGCCGTCCACATCGCGTCGGTAGTAGCCACCCTCCGATCCGACGCCGTCGACGACGCTCTCGGAGTCCTGCGCCGACCCGAAACCGCCGCTCGGCTGCTGCAGCGTGCCGATGAGGAACTCGGCGATCCCGGCGGCAACACTGGCCGCCCACGAGCTCGGGCGCTCGGTCCAAGCCCGCGTGTACGCGGTGAGGAGGAGCGCGTTGTCCGTCAGCATGCGTTCGTAGTGCGGCTCGGTCCAGTCCCGGTTGACCGCGTACCGGAAGAACCCGCCTTCGACCGGATCCCGGAGCGCCGAGGCCCCCATCGTCCTGAGGGTGCGTTGCGCGAGGTCGACACCGCGGCGGGCGACCTCCCCCTCGCGCGGCGTCAGCAGGAAGTCGAACAGCGGGGCCATCGGGAACTTCGGAGCCGTGCCGAAGCCGCCGAGCTCCCGGTCCTCGAGCGCCTCGACCGCCACGATCGCCGCGTCGAGGTCGCCGGGCTCCGGCAGTGGGGCGTCATCCGTGGACGACATCGTCTCGGCGATCGCCCGCGCGAGTCCGTCGGCGCTCGCGACGACCTGCTCCCGTCGCTCGGTCCACGCGACACGGACGGCCTCGAGCACCTGCGGGAACGAGGGATGCCCGCGGAGCGGCACGGGAGGCGAGTAGGTCCCCGCGTGGAAGACGTGTCCGCGCGGCGTCACGAACACGTTCAGCGGCCAGCCCAGGTCACGGGTGAACGCGCCGGCGGCGGCGAGGTAACTGGCGTCGACGTCGGGATGCTCCTCGCGGTCGACCTTCACCGCCACGAAATCGCGTCGGAGGAGCTCGGCGAGGTGCTCGTCCGAGAACGACTCGCGTGCCATGACGTGACACCAGTGACACGTCGAGTAGCCGATCGAGACGAGCAGGGGGACGTCACGACGGGCCGCTTCGGCGAAGGCCTCCGGCCCCCAGGGGTACCAGTCGACCGGCTGCTCGGCGTGCGAGCGGAGGTACGGGCTCATCGCCTCGGCGAGCCGGTTCGTCATGCGGGATCCGTTGCCCGGGACCTACTGGCCGAGCGGCAGTCGCTCGCCCGCCGTGATCCGGGTGCGGAGCCGGTTGTTCCGCGCAGGCAGCGGGCACACGTAGTGGTCGCTGAACGCGCACGGCGGCAGGTACGCGCGGTTGAAGTCGACGAGCACGTGGCCGTCCGCGGTCGGGGCCGGCATGCTGATGAACCGGAACCGGTAGCTTTCGTCGCCACTCGTGCCGTCGGAGAAGACCGCCCAGAGTCCGTTCGGGCCGCCCGTGACCGTCAGCGAGACCGCTTCGTCGCCGAGCTCGAACTCGACCCGGCCGACGGGGGTCTCGGTTGTGACGTGGCCGTCGATCGACTCGGTCTCGACCGTGACGTCCGGGGACGGCACGAACCGCGCCGGCCGGATCCAGGCGACGTCGGGGGCGAAGGCGCTGATGCCCGCGAGCGAGGTCCGCGTCGGCGCCTCCGGGTCGAGCACGCGGAGTGCGTAGACGCCGTCGCGCTCCATGCCTCGGAGCAGCGCGTCGCCGAAGTGCAGTTCGTCGCCGTGGACCAGCTCGACGCGGTCGGTCATGATCTGCGCGCCACTCGGCGTGGTCAGTCCGGTGCCCGTGAGCCGCTCACCGACGATGCCGGTCGCGTCCGCACGCCAGGTGCCTGGCGCGCCCTCGAGAGCGGTCGCCTCCTCGGTCAGCCAGTGGGTGAACCGGAGGGCGGCGATACCGTGGGGTGCTCGGACGGAACGCTCGCGAGCGGTGTGCCAGGCGGTCCAGGACGCGATGAACTCTGCGGGGGTCTCGGAACTCATACCCTGACGCTACCAACTCCTCAGGTGTTGGAGACCCCCTGGACATCCGGCTGCAGCCGGATGCGCTCCCCGCGAACAGCAAGATGGCGCCGCCCGGAGAACCGGACGACGCCATCGACGTGTGGCTGCTGCTCAGCTGAAGAGCTTCTTGTCCTTCAGCCAGTCGGCCGCGAGGGTCTTCGGAGCGGCCTTCTCGTCGCCCTGGTTGCGGGCGTTGAGTTCGATGAGGTCCTCGGTGGTCAGCTCCGCGGACACGGCGTTCAAGACCTCCTTGACCTTGTCGCTGGCCTTGTCCGAGTTGATCAGCGGCAGGACGTTCTGCGGGAGGATCAGGTTCTCCGGGTCCTCGAGCGTGACGAAGTCGTTCTCGGTGATCGACGGGGTCGTGGTGTAGATGTCGGCGAGCTGGACCGTGCCGTCGAGCAGGGCCGCGGTGGTCTGTGCGCCGCCGCCGTCGCTGATCGGGACGAAGGTGAGCTTGTCGGCGGGGACGCCGTACACCTCGGTCAGGCCCTTGGGGCCGTACGGACGCTCAGCCAGCTCGGGTGCGCCGCCGATGGCCAGCGGGATGGTGAGGGCCGCGAGGTCGGCGAGGCTCGTGACGTTGTTCGCCTCGCTGAACTCCTTCGTGACGTTGTAAGAGTCCTTGTCCTCCGCCTTGGACTGGTCGAGGACCTCGTAGCCCTTCGGCGTGGCCTCCTGGAGGGCGGAGTAGACCTCGTCGCTCGACGTGGCCGTGGCGGAGTCGTCGAAGAACTGCAGCAGGTTGCCGCTGTAGTCGGGGACGAGGTCGATCGAGCCGTCTTCGAGCGCTGCGATGTAGACGTCCCGCGCGCCGATGTTGAGGGACTCGGCCGTCTTGATGTCGTTGGCCTCGAGCGCCTGGATGTAGATCTGCGCGATGATCTCCGACTCGGGGAATCCGGCGGAGCCGACCGTGATCGTGTCGGATGCCGCGGTCTCCCCAGCGGTCGGGTCGCCTGCGGAGCAGGCGCTGAGTGCGAGGGCGGCGACGGCGGTCGCGGCGATGCCGACGGCGAGGCGTCGACCCTGTCGAACTGTGAACATGGTGTTTCCTATCTGTGATGGGCGAGAACGGTGGTGCCGTTGTGGGTCTGGGAGCCGGGCGGTGTGCTGTCACCCGGGATGGTGGAACGCGTCAGTTGTTGCGGTATGCCGCGGTCTGCATGTTCGCCTCCGCTTCTGCGACGGCGGGGTCTGGTGCGGTGGAGCGGTCGCCACCGGTGGCGGCATGACCCCGGGTCTCGTCGACCCGCGTGTGGGTCGCCTGGACGCCGCGCGGCACGACGGCGCGCTGCAGCAGGGAGAAGACGCCTTCGAGGAGGAGGGCGAGCACGATGATGATGATCGAGCCGGCGAGCATCTGCGCGTAGTCCCGTACCGGGAGGCCGTCGAGGATGTAGCGACCGAGACCGGGGCCGTTGGTGAGGAACGCGACGACGGTGGCCGTCGCGATCGTCTGCAGGACCGCCGAGCGGACGCCACCGATCATGAGCGGGAGTGCGAGCGGGATCTCGACCTTGCCGAGGATCTGCCACTCGTTCATCCCGACGGCACGCGCGGCGTCGATGGTCTGGCGGTCGATCGACTCGACCCCGCCGTACGCACCGGCCAGGACGGGCGGGATGGCGAGCACGACGAGGGCCGTGATCGCGGGGACGAGACTCGTGCTGGAGAAGCCCCACCCGAGCGTGATGAGCGCGAGGAGTGAAAGCAGACCGAGGGTCGGCAGCGCCCGGAGCGCGCCGGTGATCGCGACCGCGATTTCCCGTCCCTTCCCGGTGTGCCCGATGAGGAGCCCGAGCGGGATCGCGATGACGCAGGCGATGAGGACGGTCAGGCCGGTCACGGCCAGGTGCTGGAGCACCCGCACCGGGATGCCGCCGGGGCCCTCCCAGTGCGCGGGGTCGAAGATCCAGGCGAAGGCGGCGAGGAAGTTGATCATGCGGCTCCTCCCCCGGCGGTCGCCAGCTCACGGGCTTCGGTGGCCGCACGACGACGTCGGATCGCACCCTTCGAGCTGATCCGCGTCCACGGCATGAGGAGTCGGCCGAGGAGCACCAGCAGGACGTCGAACACGATCGCGATCACGACCGTCCCGACGATGCCGGTCAGGATCTCGATCGGGAACTGCCGGTTGTAGCCGTCGGTGAAGAGGTAGCCGAGGTTCGTCACGCCGATGAGGGCGCCGACGCTCAGCAGGCTGATCGTGCTCGCGGAGACCACCCGGATGCCGGCGAGCATGAGCGGACCCGCCAGCGGGAACTCGACCCGCCAGAACCGCTGGCCGGTGGAGAACCCCACGGCCTGTGCCGACTGCCGGACCCCGGCGTCGACGGCGTCGAGCGCGTCGGCGACCGTGCGGACGAGCAGGGCCACGGCGTAGATGGTGAGCGCGATCACGACGTTCGCCGGATCGAGGATCTTCGTGCCGATGAGGGACGGCATGAGGACGAACAGCGGCAGGGACGGGATCGCGTAGAGGATGCCGCTCAGTGTGAGCAGCACGCCACGCGACCACCGGTACCGGTGTGCCAGCCAGCCGAGGGGGAGGGAGATGAGGAACCCCAGGATGATCGGGGGCAGGCTCAGCTGGACATGGGTGAGGGTGAGGTCCCAGATCATGTCCCAGTTCGCGATGACCCAGCTCATGTGGATGCGCCGTCCTTCCGGACGTCGAGGCCCGGGCGGTCGCCTGCGCCGGGCCCGGCTCCGAGGACACCGGCGGGGCGGCCCGACTCGTCGACGACGACGTCGCGTCCGTCGACGCGCTCGACGTGCAGGGTCCGCTGGCCGCGATCGGCGCCGATGAACTGGGCGACGAAGTCATCGGCAGGGTTGGCGACGATCTCGGCCGGCGTGCCGACCTGGGCGATGTGGCCGCCCTTCTGCAGGATGACGACCTGGTCGCCGAGGAGGAAGGCCTCGTCGATGTCGTGGGTGACGAACACGATCGTCTTCGCGATGTCGCGCTGCAGTCGGAGCAGCTCCCGCTGGAGCTCGGCACGCACGAGGGGGTCGACGGCGCCGAACGGCTCGTCCATCAGCAGGATGTTCGGGTCGATCGCGAGGCCTCGTGCGACGCCGACGCGCTGCTGCTGGCCGCCGGAGAGTTGGCTCGGGTACCGGTCGGCGAGCGCGCGGTCGAGTCCGACGGTGTCGAGGAGGGTGAGGGCGTCCGCCCGGGCCTGCTTCTTGTTGACGCCGGTGAGCATGGGCACCGTGGCCACATTGTCGATCACGGTGCGGTGCGGGAGGAGACCGGAGTTCTGCATGACGTAGCCGATGCTGCGACGGAGACGGACGGGGTCGACGGCGGAGACGACCTCGTCGTCGATGACGATGCGTCCCTCGCTCGGATCGACCATGCGGTTGATCATCCGCAGGAGCGTGGTCTTACCGCAGCCGGAGGACCCGACGAAGACCGTGGTGGACCGCGACGGGATCGTGAGGGAGAAGTCGTCGACCGCGAGGGTGCCGTCGTCGAAGCGCTTGGAGACGTGTTCGAAGGAGATCATGCTGGACCGATGCCTCTTCTCTGCACGGCTGTTCGTGACAGGTCGTCTTCCAAGGGTCGTCGCCGCCGCGGTCGGTGGCTCGCTGAACGTCTCTCGGTCGGTGGTCCGAACCTACCGGAGGGCACTGACATCGCCCACCCCCTCGACACGTGGCGAAATACATGGCATGCGGCGACGTGGGTGCGCCCGCGCACGACCACCGGCCGGCCGCCGTCGCTCAGGATCGGTCGACGCCCAACGCGGCGAGCGCCGCCGTGACGAGCTGCTGACCGTGCAGCTCCTGCTCGATCGCCGACCGGAGGCCGGCGTGAGCGACGGAGAGCCCGACCGACCACTCGTCGTGCTCCTCCGGGCCGAGCGCGTCCGCCGCGACGACCGCCTCGACCGCCAGCACGTCCGCGAGGAGGGCGGTCGAGCGTTCCAGCAGTCGCAGCGAGGTCCCGGCGAAGGAGGCCGGGTCGTCCGAGCCCTCGTCCGGCACGCCCGCGGCGACGACCGGGGTTGCGAGCACGCGCAGTTCGGCGACGAGGTCCGCTGCCGACTGACCGAGCCGACCCGGTAGGAGACCGTGCCCGGTCCCCCGGAGTCCGGCCCCGCCTCCGTCGATGCGTCCGAGCCGTCGCTCGGCGGCAGCGGCGGTGTGCGCGATGGCCGCGCGCAGCCCGTCGAAAGCGCGGGCGTGCCGGGC
>NZ_JACYTW010000019.1:0-61258 GCF_014841395.1 Plantibacter sp. CFBP 13570
CGGAGCGAGCTCGATGGTCGGGCTCGGGGTCGCGCGCACCTGTCGCAGCAGCGGCGCGAGGTCGTCGTCGGCGCCCACGGCGATGACGGCCTGCGGAGTGCCCGTGCCGGCTGCCGAGGCCCTCGCGACGAGGGCGCCTGCCGATCGATCTCCGGCGCCGGGCCGGGAGGCGGAGGCGAACGCGGTCAGGGCTTCGGTCACGAGGACGGCCGGTCCGTCGGTGGCCTCGGTGACGGGGGTGAGGAGCAGCATCGCGGCACCCTCACCGAGCGGAATCGACGTGGCCGACCCGATGGCCCGAGCGAGGCGGATCCGCTCCGCGCTGAGCTCCTCCGTCGCCCCGACCACGACGCGCTCGGCCTGCCCGCCGCCGATCATCCGGCGCGCGTAACGGAGCGCGGTGATCCCGGTGACCGCACCCGCGATCACCGTGGCGTTGGGACCAGTCAGGCCGTGCCTGATCGCGCTCTGCCCAGCGGCGAAGTTCATGACCGTGTTCGGGAACCGCGACGGGTCCACGAGGTACGGTCTGCTGCCCGATAGGCCGTCCTGCGTGAAGCGGATCGTGCTAGCCACACTGCCCATGCTCGTGCCGAGGATCAGCGCGGTTTCCGGACCGACCGTCGTCCCTTCGGAGCAGAGCGAGGCGAGCGCCGACAGCGCGATGCCGGTGGCTCGGTCGAGCGTCCGCACGCTCCCCGGGCCGGCTTCCGTCCGGAGATCGAACCCCTCGATGGGGCGGGCCAGCGCGTCCTCGACTACGGTGGACGGCGCCTCGGCGCCGGTGGTGAGGGCGTCGAGCACCGTTTCGAAGCCGTACCCGAATCGGGAACGTGCGGCGATCGCGGCGATGTGGAGTGGTCGCCTCGGAGTCGAGGTCGTGGACGAGTGGTCCGCGCGCAGTGCGCTGGGTGGTGGGACGGAGGACACTGGGGCCTTTCGAGGTGGATGGGGTGGGACGCGGTGGGTCCTGGGCGGAGGGCGTCGGGGTCAGAAGAACAGGACGGCGGACGAGTCGAGCCATCGCCGCGCGAGGTCCGCGGCGGTGACCAGGCGCACGCCGGCTCGGAGGGGCGCGGCACCGAGGAGGGTGCGACAGGATTCCAGTTCGACCAGCACCTCCGTTCCGTCGTCGATGACCGCATCGAGTCCGTCGAGGGGGATCGAGCCCCAGTCCGCGAGGGGAGCGTCGGTGGATCGGCGGCTCGCGAGCAGCACGGCCTCGCCGCGGAGCGAGACCTCGAGGTCGCCCCGACACTGCGCGGAGCACACGCGAACCTGGTTGAGGGAGTCGAGGTAGGCCCGTTCGACGTCACCGCGGAAGGGCTGGTCGAGCACCACGTGCCAGGGCCCGTTCACGTCAGACCCACCGAGATGACGGTCCGAGCCCGCCGGCTCGTGGCCACGAGCCGCATGGCGAGCCTCACGTGCGCCGCCGGCGCGTGGCGAAGCAGGTTGCGTTCGTCGCTGCAGAACCGACAGGCGTACCACTCCAGGCGGTCCTCTTTCTCATCAATCATCCGGAGGACGATCGACTGGGTCGACGGGTAGTCCTGATCGCGCGCCAACGCGTTCGTCGGCTTGACCGACGGATGGCCTTCCTGGGTGAGCCAGTTCGCGAACCCGCAGGTCCAGACGATCACCCTCCCACCGCGGTCGAGGACCGCACGGATGCAGCGGACCGCGGTGCTGACCGACTCATCACCGAACGGTGCGGCGGCGAGGATGACGAACAGGTCGGCGGGCGCCTGCGCCGGCCGCGAGGATGCGGGTGCCGTCGGGGTCATCGCCACACCACCCGCCAGGCCGGGTCGAGCAGCCGGTCGGCCACATGGTACTCGTCGACGACGATGACGTCCCGCGGCAGCTCAGGCGATCCGCGACGTCGAAGCGAGTGCCGGTCGACCAACCGTTCATAGGGAGACGCGGTCGTGGCGATGGGCTCGTCCGCGCAGCTCGCGAGGAACTCGCTCAGCGCGTCGCCCGCGAAGACGAGTTCGACGAGACACCCCTCTGCGGCGAGTGCCTCCGCGTCGCGGCGGAGGCCGTCATGGGCGATGGCGGCACGCCGGATCGCGATCAGGCACCAGCGGCCGCTCATCGTCCGCACTCCGTCCGTCGCGCCGGCTCGCCGAGGTGCGCGTCGAAGTGATCGCGGAGGAGTCCGTCGTAGCGCTCCGGGTCACGTGACGCCCAGGTGAGGTGCGCGGCGCGTGGATCGACCGTGCATCGTGCCGTCGGATAGCGGGCGGCGAACGCGCGCACCTCTGCGGCGCTGATCACGCGATCACGACGGCCGACGAGGAACAGGGAGGGCGTCGTCAGCCGGGGCGGCGGCCAATCCGGTTCGGCGATGATCGTCCTGGCGAACCATTCGGCGAACCGCCCAGCGCGCTGCGCCTGCGCCGGGGTACGCCCCGCGAACTCCGCTCGACGGGCGACGATGCTCCCGATCGCCCGCCCGGTGGACCGTTCCGGGCCCGAGTCGCAGACCAGTGCGTCGATGGTCCCCGCGCGGCCGGTCGCGGCGAGCCGTGTCGCGGCCCACGTGGAGAAGGAACAGGCGAACAGCCCGATCCGCCCGGTGACGCGCGGGTCGGAGCGGACGCGGTCGACGACCGCAGCAAGGTCCGCCACCTGCCTGTCGGACATCCGCATGAAGCGACGCCGACGGTCGCTCCGGCCGTGGTTGCGCAGTTCGAAGACGACGACGTGATGCCCGGCGGCTCTGATCGCCTCGCACTGCCTGGCGACGTCGCCGGCGGTCTGTCCGAGCCCGTGCATCACCACTACGCAGTGCGGTCCCGTCGAGTCGAGGAACCAGCAGGCGACCCGGACGCCGTCCCTGCCCGACCGCACCGTGATCCGCTCCGCCACCGGTTCCGGCCAGAGGGGGAGGTCGGGGACGTCCGAGGGGGCGGGGTGGAAGGTTCCGAGTACGCCCGAGATCGCGGCGACGGGTGCCCAACGGCGCGCGGCGGTCCGGAGGCTCATCGGCGCCCTCCGTCGGCGTCGGGGCGGCCGGGCAAGGTGGAGATCTCGATCCGCGACCACTCACCGGCCACCGCGACGGTCGTGAGCGTGCCGCCCGGGCCCTCGGCGAGGTCCGCGAGGGCGACCGCCTGATCGATCGAGCCACGACGGAGGGGTGACCGTTCGGCGTCAACGCATTCACCGTCGAGGTCGATGACACGGTGCAGGGCCGCGTTGTCCTGCGCGCGGTCCGAGAAGACGAGGTGCCGGTGGCCGCTTCGGCCAGCGGACGGAGCGCCGCTCGCCTCCTGACCGAGGCGGAGAGGCGAGTCCTCGCCGTGGAGGAATCCTCGATCGACCGTGACGCGGGCGACGACGGCGTCGGTGTCCGGCGCATCATCCTCCGCGGCGAGGACGAGGGCCACGGCACCCTCGCGGACCCGGCCCGAACCGTCGGCGTCGACTTCGGCGCACACGATGACGGCTCGGTCCACCCGGCCGAGCGCGAGAGCGTGAGCCGCGCCTGCGAGCGCGTCGGTCAGCCCGGTGCGCGGGCTGGTGATGGCGACGGCCATGCCCTTGACGCGGTGATCCCGGACGAGGCGGTCGCCCAGGAGGTTCACGGAGAAGTACGGTGCCGAGAGCGGGCTGAGGCCGTCCGACCCTGACGCGAGCACCTCCGCATCGATCTCCTGTTGCATCCGTTCCGCGAAGGTCGACGTCACGATCCAGGCACCACGACGGTCCGCCGGACAGGCCCACAGCATCTCCTCCGGCAATCCGGAGACCGCCGCAGCCGCCAATTGCACGCCACGCGGGAGGAGCCGGACGCCGCGTCCGGGGAGGTGGTCCGACGGCCTGAACCAGTCCGCCCCGCAGCCGGACGCGACGGCGTCATCAGGAGGTAGGACCCGGTGCGTTCCGAGGATGATCGTCACGTCGGGATCCCTTCGAAGAGCACGGTCGAGTTGCTCCCGCCGAACGCGGACGCGTTGACGGCGATACGGGGCGGGACGTCCCAGGTGACCGCCGCGGCAGGCAGCCGGGGTGCCGCGGACGGGATCGGTTCACCCACGTCGACGTTCGCGGGCAGCAGCCGGTTCGCGGAGATGAGACAGGCGGCAACGAACGCGAGGCTCGCTGAGGCGCCACCGGTGTGCCCGAGCAGCGCCTTCAGGCTGAACCAGGGCGCATCGGGCCGACGGGCTTCCAGCATGGTCGCCTCCACGGCGTCGTTGCGCTGCGTGCCCGTCCCGTGCGGGATCACCGCGTCGGGCCCCTCCTGGTCGGCGCTCCAGGAACTGAGAAAGGCTCGTTCGAGTTGTTCGCCGGATTCGTCCGGGGCGGTCGGGTGCGTCGCATCGCAGCTGAAGGCGGATCCCACCACGCGGGCGACAGGCTCGGCGGGGTGCGTCTCCGGGACGAGCAGCAATGCGCCCGCTCCCTCGCCGAAGACGGTGCCCCGCCGGTCGACGGCGAACGGTCGGCATCCTTCGGCGTCGAGTGCGCCGAGCCGGTTGAATGCGGCGAGTGCGCTCCGCGAGTAGGCCTCTGCGCCGACGACGAGCGCCGCGTCCGCCTCGCCGACCGACAGGAGGTCGACAGCGTGGCCCAGCGCATAGGCCGACGCGGCGCAGGCGTTGCTCACGCAGACGACCGGACCCGTCGCGCCGACGGCGTCGGCGATCAGCGTCGCCGTCTCGAACGCGCTCTGCTCGCTCGCTCGACCGTCCGAGGAACGCGCCGCCTCCTGCCCTGTGGTCTCGCCCATACCGGTGCCGACGACGACGGCCAGACGGAGGCTTGCCCCGTCGAAGCCTCGTCCGGCCGCCTCGTCGAGCGCCTCCCGCGCAGCGGTGATCCCGAATCCGGCGGCACGGTGGCCCAGCACCTCGTCGTCACCGACGCGGAACATCGAGCGCACGGGCGCGGACAACGCCTCGTCGTCGGTGCGCCGGGGCGCGGGGCGATCGCCCTTCATGGCCCGCCACAACGCCCCGACCCCGACGCCCGCCGCGCTGACCGCTCCGAGGCCGAGCACGTGCAGCACCGGCGTCGTCGTCATCACAGCGCGCCGAGCAGGCGGTCGTCGAACTCGATCATGGACCAGTCGGACCGGCTCTCGATGACGGCGTACCCGTGGGTGATGGTGCCGGTGGCCACCAGGACAAGGTCGCTGTCGCGGATCACGTAGCTGTCCATGCGCGCGGTGTAGGTGGCACGTTTGAACACCTGGACCACCTCGAAGACGGTGATGAGTTCTTCCTCCATAAGCGCCTCGGCGACCATGGAGATGCGCGACACCGGGACGACGGGGATCCAGTCCTGCTCATCGAGTAGGGTCCGGATGCTCACGCCATGGGCCGCGAGATAGCGGTCGACGACCTCCTCGAGGTTCCGAAGGTGCCCGCTCATCTGCAGGCGCACGGTGTGGTGGCAGTAGGGGTAAGGGATGTGAGACCGCCAGACCAGCGCCGATCCGCCCCGGGCCAGGAGCTCGACCGGCACCGTCGGGCTGGTCGCTCCGTCGGATGTCGGCAGGCCGGCCGGGACCGGGAGTCGGTCGACCGGCGGCTCGGCGCGGCTGACCCGACGCGCGATCCGGTCGACGACGGCGCCGGACAGGACGTCCGGCGCCGCTGCGGCGACACCGGTGTGGCGGTCGTCACGGCGGAGGGAGACGTGCACCGTGGAGGTGACGGCTTTGAGCGTGGCACCGGCGCGTTCGACGAACAGGACCACCCGGAAGGCGGCCGCATCGTCGACATCGTCCAGGCGGCTGGTCTCGCCACGGACCTCGTCGTCGATGTGGAGCGCGTGAAGGATCCTCGTGGTGACGTCGACGAGATCCAGTCCGAGGGCGTACTCCTCGAAGAGCTGCCCGGGGCCGAGGTCCGCGGCCCGGAAGTGCGCCAGGACCGCTTCCTCGACGAGGTAGTTCACGTGTTTGAAACCGATCCACGTACAGATGTTCGTCCCCTCGAAGCGGGGCCGAAGGGTGGAGCGATGGGTCGAGCCGATCGCGAGCCGGCCGGAGTCGAGGCCGTCGACCGAGCGGGGGGACGGCTGCGGGGTGGTGATGGTCACAGTGATGCCTTCCATGCGTGGTGGGGATGTGGGGATGGACGCGGGGTGGAGTCGGGACCGCGGTGCGGTGCTCCGACGTCGGGCGGTGCGATGCACCAGTGGTGCAGCGACATGGGGTCGTCGACCATCGGGAAGTGTGCCGATCGATCGAGTTCGAGCAGCGGCAGGTCGAGTCCGGCCTCGCGGGTGCGGGCCCGGAGCCTCCGCGACCCCGAGGGCGGGGCCGCCGTGTCGAGCGCTCCGTGGGCGAGACGGATCCCGCCCGGCAGGTCGTGCACCGGGAGATCGGCCGAGTGGAGGTAGGCGGTGTAGAACGCCAGCCAGCCGTACGCTCCGATCCGTTCGCGTACGTGGCGGGCCATGTCGAGCACGCGGTCGGACGGCGCGTCGGCACGGATCCCCGACGCCCGGATGCCTTCCGCGAGCACCTCGTCGAAGCGTTCGACGAACGAAGCGAGGTCAGTCCAGCGGACCTCTGCCCGCGCCCCCTGGTAGAAGGTCGAGACGAGCACGGTCCGCCCCGGCGTGGGGAGCCCGCGCCGACGAGCCACGCACAGGTACCCGAGTAGGAGCGTCGCGGCGTAGGAGTGCGCGACGACGAGCTCGGCGCCGGAGCACGCGGCGGCGAGGAAGTCCTCCACGAGTGCCAGTCGGGGCAGTTCGTCGCCGTCGGGCGAGGCCCACGGCGGGGCAGGGATCTCGACCTCGACCTCGCGACCGATGGCCTGCGTCAGTGGACGCCAGACCGACGGGGTGCCGGCGAGGCCGCTCAGCAGGCGGACGGGCGCGGTCATCAGCGCACATCCGGGCCGAGGAGCGCGCGGAGCGGCGCGGCGAGCGTGGCGAGTTCGACCGACGACGCCCACTCCGGAAACACGCCGCGCTCATCGACCGCCGGCCGGCTGCGCGCCCAATCCGGCCCGAGCAGCAGCGCGATCGACCCCTCGACGAGAGCGACGCTCGGGTACAGCGTCCGGGACACCTCCGAGGGGGCCTCGGCACAGACGACGAGCACGCGGGACGCCCGACCGTGTCGGAGCAGCCTCGACGCCCAGCGCAACACCGCAGCGCCATCGAAGCCGTCGTCTACCGTGAGACAGACACCGGTCACCCCCAGTCGGATCGCCAGCTGCGCGGCCAGGACGTTCTTGCTCGCGTTCGGCAAGTCCATCGGACTGAGTGATCCGCTGCCCGCTCCGGCGATGCGTTCGGCGGCGGCGGCGGTCGTCTCGAGCGAACCGGACAGCGTCGCCGCGACGATCGCCGTCCCATCGCCGCGCTCGACCGGATGTTCGGCGACCGCCTCGAGCGCGGCCGCCGCCGCCAGCAGGGAAGCCCTCGTGTTGTACCGCAGGCCTCGGCGCCCGAGCCGTGCCTGCAGGTCCGGGTCGACCCGGGTCGATGCCTGCCGCAGATGTTCCGGCCGCAGGATGCCGAGCTCGGGGAGCATGACGCCCGCGGCGAGCAGGCCGCCGCCGGTCGACGGGGATTGGGTCGCGTGCGCGCTCATCGCGATTCGTCCCGGTCGAGGACGGCGACGGCGTTCAACCCACCGAAGCCGAAGGCGTTCACTTGGGCGACATGGTGCTTCGGCAGCGACCTGGGAGCGGTGACGAGGTCGAGTCCCGCCGCCGCAGCCGTCGGTGAGGTGAGGCCGAGGATCGGCGGGACTACACCGCGGTGCAGCGTCTCCGCGGCCATCACGAGGCTGAACAGGCCAGAGCCACCCGAGGTGTGACCGGTGGCACCCTTCACCGCGACGACCGGAGGAGTCGCCCGACCCGTCCAGACCAAACGGATGGCGGTCGCCTCCGCATCGTCGTTGAGGATCGTCCCGGTCCCGTGGGCGAAGACCACGTCGACGTCGGACGCGCCGACGCCGGCGAGCGCGTGCGCTGCCCGGATGCAGGCGGCCATGCCGTCGGGGTCCGGAGCGGTCACGTGCACCGCGTCGCAGCCGAGCGCGACACCCCGCAGGACCGGACCACGTCTGGCACGGGACAACACGACGGCCGCAGCCCCCTCGCCCATGAGGACTCCCTTCCGCTCGGCGTCGAATGGGGTGACGGCCTCGGGCGGCTCGGGCTGCACCCGGTCGAGCAGGCCGAACATGCTCGAGGAGATGACGTCGACCCCGCCGACCACCACCGTCTCGGCCTCACCGTCGTCGATGAGGTCGGAGGCCATCGCGAGGGCGTAGAGCGAGGCCGCGCACGCGTTCGAGATGGTCTCGACCCGACTGCTCCCGAACCGGGCCCGGACCGCCTCGCCCAGCGTCGACGAAGCCGTCGGAAGCGGCTCGCGGGCGATCCAGGCAAGTTCGGCGCTCCTCGTCTCGCCGAGGCCCGTCCCGACGATCACCGGGAGGTCGGCCCCCTCGTCGAGTCCCGCCTGGGCCAGCGCCTGCGCGATCGCCTCGACGAGCAGCGCCCCGGCCCGACCCGGTGTCGCAGCGGCGAGACCGTCTCCGAGTTCATAGGCGTGGCGCGCCGCGTACCGGCCCTGCAACGGGTCCGCCAAGAGGGCGACACCGCTGTGCCCGGAGAGGATGCGGTCGAAGCACTCGGCCGCGTTGGCGCCGACCGAGGTGACGGCTCCCCGCCCGATGATGCGGACGGGGTCACCGGCACTCGCGTTCACGACGCCGCTCGCAGCAACAGGACGGCATTGTTCCCACCGAAGGCGAGTCCGTTGTTCTGGACCACCCGCAACGGGGCATCGATGGACTCGTTCGGCACGCAGTCGATCGGGCAGGCGTCGTCCGTCGTGCGGTGGTTGATGGTCGGTGGGATGAAGCCGCTCTCGAGTGCCTGCGCGGAGGCGATCGCGCCGATGGCGCTCGCCGCGCCCATCGAGTGGCCGATCATCGACTTGATCGAGATCGTGCGCGGCGGCTGCTCCCCGAACACCCGGACGAGCGCCGTGCACTCGGCGACGTCGTTCGCCTTCGTGCCGGTCCCGTGCGCCGAGACGAGGTCGACCTCATCGGGACGGATGCCGGAGCGCTCGAGCGCCTTCGACACGCAGGCCGCCACTCCGGCGATGTCGGGCGCCACCGGGTGGGACGCGTCGCAGGTGAGCCCGTAGCCGATGACCTCCGCCAGGACGGTCGCGCCTCTGGCCTCGGCCACCTCAAGCGGCTCGAGGACGAGGATCCCCGCGCCCTCGCCGGTGAGGATGCCGGACCGGTCCGCATCGAACGGACGGCACAGGTCCGGGGCGATGGTGCCGAGCCGGTAGAAGCCCGTGAATGTCTTCCGGCACAGGGCGTCCGCGCCGCCGACGAGAGCCAGGTCGGCCTCCCCGGCGACGATGGCGTCGTATCCGTACCCGATCGCGTAGTTGCCGGCGCTGCATGCCGTCGCGATGGTGACCAGGTCGACGAGCGTCGAGTCGACGAGCTCCGCGATGCCGGCCGCGAGGTGGACCGGGTGCACGCGCCCGGCGAGGACCGGGTCGATCCGAGCATCCGGGTCGCGGAGGCGGTCGGACAGCTCGTCGAGGTCCTGCGACTCGCCGTCCGTCGTGCCGACCGCGATGGTCACCCGGGCGTCGGCGAGCTGCTCGACGTCGAGACCGGCGTCAGCGAGGGCGAGCGTCGCCGCCTGGCGGGCGAACGACGCGGCACGCCCGAAGCGGGGGTCGTCTGCGGGTGGATTCGCAACCTCGCAGCCGTGCGCGAAGGCGAAACCGGTCGTGTCGAAGGAGGTGATCGGCGCAGCACCGCACCGTCCTTCGCGCAGTGCCTCGCGGAACGCGGTTGCGCCGATCCCGATCGACGTGACCGGCCCGACGCCCGTGATCGCGACCCGTCGGCTGCGGTCGCTCATGCCGGGGTGGAGGCGGTGGAGGCGTCGAGAGCCTCGGCGACGACGGTGTGGATGCCTCGCAGGTTGACCATCCGGGCCATCGACGCCTGGGGGATCTCGATGTCGAAGAGTCGCTCGAGTGAAGCGAGGATCTCGATGGCTCGCATCGAGTCGGCGTCGTGCTCCTCTTTGAAGAGCGAGTCCGTGCTGACGGCGGCGGGGTCCACTTCGAGGATCTCGCAGACCTCCTGCTTGATGGTCTCCTGCTGGGTGGGGGTGAGTGCGGTCATGGTTCTCCTGTCGTCGGGAGCGGACGTGGTGCTCCGACGCTATGAACCGCCGCTCCGCCACGACAATGGGGTACGACCCCAGGCGGGCCGCATGGGGTCCGCCGATTGTCCGAAACGACCCCGCAAGTCGCTCGGCGACCTCAGCCGCACCGGCTTGCACGATCATCGGTCTGGCCGAGAGGGTTGCGGGTGCCAGTGGGGCGGCGTATACCTGCACTGACCGCTTGAACCTGAGGAAGGGCACCCATGGACGCCGGAGAACGACGTGACCACGAACGCGCCAACGCAGGGCGCTCCGGCACCCTGAGCGATGCGACGGGGTTCTGGGTCGTGATCGCCTTCGCCCTGTTCGCCGGCGGCATGTGGGCGTTCGGCGAGGCGTTCCGCACGGACGTCCTGCAGGCCGTCTGGTTCATGGGTGGCATCCTCATGATCGCGCTCGCCATCTTCATCCCGGCGCATTTCGCCAGCAACAACTGACCCCCAGCCGGACGTTCGCCGACCGTTTCCTGAGCGTCCGGCCGTCCGGCCGGAGGCCGCCGATACGGTCCTGTTCAGCGCGCTACGCTGGCTGAGCAGACACGAGGACGGCACATGGATTCCACGGTGGTCATCATTCCCACCTACAACGAACGCGAGAACCTGGAGAGGATCGTCGCGCGCGTCCGTGTCGCTGCTCCCTCCGTCGAGGTGCTCGTGGTCGACGACAACTCACCCGACGGCACCGGAGCGATCGCCGACCGGCTCGCGGCCGAGGACGACGCGGTGCACGTGCTGCACCGCACCGGCAAGGAAGGGCTCGGCGCCGCGTACAAGGCCGGCTTCGCCTGGGCACTCGGGCGCGGATTCGGCAATGTGGTCGAGATGGACGCCGACGGATCCCATGCCCCCGAGCAGTTGCCGGCACTCCTCGCGGCCACCGCGGACGCGGACGTCGTCCTCGGGTCGCGCTGGGTCCCGGGCGGCACCGTCGTCAACTGGCCCAAGCATCGCGAGGCCATCTCGCGGGTCGGCAGTGCCTACGCCCGGTTCGCGCTCCGGCTCCCCGCCCGCGACGTGACCGGCGGCTACCGCGTGTTCAGCGCTGACGCACTGCGTCGGCTGCAGCTCGACGAGGTCCACAGCCACGGCTACGGCTTCCAGGTCGACATGCTCTGGCACGCGAACCGCGCCGGTCTGCGGATCGTCGAAGTGCCGATCACCTTCACCGAGCGGACGCTCGGGGCCTCCAAGATGACGAGCGGCATCGTCGTCGAGGCGATGCTCCGCGTCACCTGGTGGGGCGTCTGCGAACTGACGGACCGCATCATCGGGCGTCGTCCGGCAGCGTCACGGGCGGCCGCCGGCTCCTGAGTCGCGGCGGCGCCCGTCGGCGGGTGGGCCGTCAGCTGCGGCGCGGCCCCGAGGAGATGACCGGAGCCGAGCCGATGAGATCCTCGTCGTCGACCGCGTCGACGAGGAACGCGGCGACGTCGCAGCGTGGGATGCGGAGCGAGCTCGGCCAGCTCCCCGGTGGTGACGACACGACCGGGCGTCGGGCGTCGCTGGCCGAGAGCACAGTCGGGTGCACGATGGTCCAGTCGAGCTCCGAGCGGCGGAGGAACGCGTCCGCCTGCTCGTGATCGGCGTAGACGGTGCCGAGTCGGAGGAAGTGCGTCGCCCACCGCAGGCCGGCGGGGACGCTCCGGACCGACTCGCCGGCACCGAGTGCGGAGAGGAGGACGATTCTGCGGAGGCCACGCGACCGCATCGCGTCCGTCACGATGCGCACGGCGTTCGAGATGAGATCGGGAGGACTCACCTGGCGCGCCCACGGCCAGTCCGACGAGCCGATGTTGCTGAGGGCGATGATGACGGCCTGCGCGCCACGCATGGCCTCCTCGACGTCCTCGCTCCGCAGGGGAGACCCCTGGACCACCGTCAGCCGGTCGCCGGGGACGACGGCTGTGGGGTCGCGCACGAGGGCGGTGACCGAGTGGCCGCGGCGAAGAGCCTCGCCGATGATGAGTCGCCCGGTGCGGCCGCTCCCACCGATCACGAGGAGCTGTGCCACCGTCGCCTCCAGATCGTCGAACACCGGCCCGACGGCGCAGGTGCTGCGACCGTCGGGACGGTTCCATCGTTCCCGACGGAGCGACGGAGGACATCGGGGACAACCCGTGGAGTGCGGCGGTGACCGCGTTCGGTCGGGCGGTCAGGCCTTCGCGGCCGCCGGCTTCCGGGCCGGAGCCTTCCGAGCTGCCGGTGCCGCGGGCTTCGCGCCTGCCGGCCGACCGGCGCTGAGCGACGACTGCTCCGGCATCGGCTGCAGCGTCGTGAACCGTGACAGCTGGGTCACGTGGTGCGGCTGCAGCTCCTCGAGCGATGCGACGCCCAGGAGCTTCATCGTGCGCACGATCTCGCCCGAGAGGATCTGGATCGCGCGGTCGACGCCCTCGCGCCCACCTGCCATGAGTCCGTACAGGTACGCGCGGCCGATGAAGGTGAAGCGCGCACCGAGCGCGACGGACGCCACGATGTCGGCGCCGTTCATGATGCCGGTGTCGAGGTGCACCTCGGCGTCCTTGCCCACCTCGCGCACGACGCTCGGCAGGAGGTGGAACGGGATCGGCGCGCGGTCGAGCTGGCGGCCGCCGTGGTTGGAGAGCTGGACGGCGTCCGCACCGAGGTCGACGGCGAGCTTCGCATCGGCGACCGACTGGACGCCCTTGACGATGAGCTTGCCCTTCCACTGCTCGCGGATGTACTTGACCTCGTCAGGACCGACGGTCGGGTCGAACATCGTGTCGATGAGCGCCGCGACGGTTCCCGACCAGCGGTCGAGGCTCGCGAAGGCCAACGGCTCCGTGGTGAGGAAGTTGATCCACCACGCCGGGCGGGGGAGCGCGTCGACGATGGTCTTCGGGGTGAGCGACGGCGGGATCGTCATGCCGTTGCGGACGTCGCGCAGGCGGGCGCCGCCGACGGGGGTGTCGACCGTCACGACGAGGGTGTCGTAGCCGGCCGCTGCCGCGCGGTCGACGAGCGCCATCGACCGTTCGCGCTCACTCCACATGTAGAGCTGGAACCAGTTGCGGCCACCTGGTGCCGCCGCCTTGACGTCCTCGATCGAGGTCGTGCCCATGGTCGACAGGGTGAAGGGGATGCCCGCGGCCGCTGCGGCGGAGGCTCCCGCCCGTTCGCCCTCGGTCTGCATCATGCGGGTGAAGCCGGTGGGAGCGATGCCGAAGGGGAACGCGACGCGCTCGCCGAGGACGTCCCAGCCGGTGTCGACGTTCGCGACGTTCTTCAGGACGGCCGGGTGGAACTCGATGTCCTGGAACGCCTGCCGTGCCCGGGCCAGCGAGATCTCGCCCTCGGCGGCGCCGTCGGTGTAGTCGAAGGGTGCCGTCGGCGTGACCTTCTTCGCGATCGTGCGCAGATCGCTGATGGTGGTGGCGGCCGCGAGGCGTCGCCGGCGGGCGTTGAACTCCGGCTTCTTGAACTGCATGAGCGGCAGGAGGTCGTGGGGCTTGGGGATGCGGCGTTCAACCATGGTCTGTCTCTTCTTTCCGCGAACTGTCGCTTGAGGTGGGTGTCGAGGGGTGCGGACTGTCGTCTTCTGACAGTTCGCGAGCCTGGTAGTAGTTGGTGATGTGGGAGCGGACGGACTGGCGGGCCAGCTCGGCGTCGGCGTGGCGGATCGCCTCCACGATGCCCCGGTGCTCGGCGCGCAGGCGGTCGGCGGTGGCTGACCACGACGCCAGTTGTGGGACACCGGCCAGGACGTAGCGTTCGATGGAGTCACGGAGACCCGACATCGTGGCGACGAGGACCTGGTTGCCCTCCGCCTCGGCGAGCGACAGGTGGAACTGCGCGTCGAGGGCGAGGAACTCGGCCTCCGTGAGGGTGGGCTGGTCCATCGCGTCGAGCAGGGACTCGGGGTGCGTGAGATCGGGGACGGCTGCTTCGGCACGCGACGCCAGACTGTGGACGACCGCAGTCTCGATCACGAGCCTGGTGTCGACCACGTCCTGGACGGCGAAGCCCTGCGCGGCGACCTGGAGCCGCATGAGAGTGGCCATGCCACCCGACGGCGTGGCGACGATGATCGCGCCGGCGGTGGGGCCGGATCCCGTGTGGGTGCGGATGAGCCCCAGGACCTCGAGGACGCGGATCGCCTCGCGGACACTGGACCGACCGACGCCGAGGTCGATCGCGAGCTGTCGTTCGCCGGGCAGGCGGTCGCCGGGGGTGAGGACACCGCTGAGGAGGTCCGACTCGATGCGGGCGAGCACGACCTCCCAGGCCCGGGGCTCCGCTGCTGCGGTGGCGGGCGGCGTCGCGGGGGCCGCTGCCGTCACTGGTGCGTTCATCGATCCTCCTTCGACACTGCGGTGTGGTCAGACCACAAAGCCTACCTCTTGAACCGATTCAACGCGAGCCCATTGTGAACTTTTCTCCGTCGCGGCACGTGCCCGCGCCCGTGGCCCGTGTCGCAGGGCGTGCCGCGAGCGCGGGCACGTGCCCGGGCGCCAGGAACTCAGGTGCGGAGGACGATGTTCTCCGGCTCCTCGTCGGCCAACAGATGTTCGATCTGTCGACGCAGGAGACGCGCCATCCGCGGCAGCATGGCGCTCGTCGCGCCTCCGATGTGCGGGGAGACGAGCACGTTCGGCAGGGACCAGAGCGGGTGGTCGGCGGGCAGCGGTTCGGGGTCCGTCACGTCGAGCGCCAGCCGGATGCGACCGCTCGTCGCGTGCTCCACGAGTGCGTCGGTGTCGGCGACGGGGCCGCGGGCGACGTTCACGACGAGGGCGTCGTCGGGCAGTGCCGCCAGGAAGTCGTGTCCGATCAAGCCGCGGGTGCCGTCGGTGAGTGGTACGACGACGATGACGATCTCGGCGTGTGGCAGGAGTCCGGGCAGTTCGTCGATGCCGTGGATCGGCCCTCGCTCGTCCTCCCGTGCGCTCGACGCCACCCGGGTGACCTCCACCTCGAACGGGAGCAGCCGCTCCTCGATGGCCGCGCCGACCCCGCCGTACCCGATGAGGAGCACGCGGCGGTCGGCGAGGCTCGGGCGCTGGCTCTGCAGCCACTCGCCCGTCCGCTCGGCGCGCACGAAGTCCGGGATGCCCCGCTGCGAGGCGAGGATGAGGCCGACCGTGAGCTCCGCCGTCGACGCCTCGTGGACGGTCGCCGCGTTGGCGAGCGTGATGCCCGCGGGGAGGAGGTCCGCGAGGCCGTCGTAGCCGATCGACTGCACCTGGACGAGCTTCGGCGTCACCGCGGCGACGTTCGCGAGCGGCTTGTTCGAGCCGAGGTACACGGGCACGACGAGGTCGATGTGCTCGACCGGCGGTTCGGCGCGCAGATCCCATTCGACGAACTCGACGCCCTCGGGGAGGGGGCCCTGCGACAGCACCTCCTCGCGCAGGTCGGCGGGCAGGCTGACGATGAGTGGAGAAGCGGTCATGCTGCGACGCTACCGGCTGACGGACGTGGAGCCGGCAGGCTTGCGCGGCTCGTAGCGGGTCGGCTCGAAGGAACGGGCGACGAGGGCGCGCAGGGACTCGAGGTCGCCGTCGATGATCCCCACCGCCCTGGCCTGCACCAGGACGTTCCCCAGCGCCGTCGCCTCGACCGGGCCGGCGATGACGGGGATCCCCGCGCGGTCGGCCGTCAGTTGGCACAGGAGCGTGTTCTGGGATCCACCGCCGACGACGTGGATCGTGCGCACCTGGACCCCGGACAGCTCGGAAGCCGTGTGGACCGCATCCGCGAACGCCTGGGCCAGGCTCTCGATGATGCACCGGACGAACTCGGCACGGGACTGCGGCACCGCACGCCCGTGCTCGACGAGGAACTCGGCGATGCGCGCCGGCAGGTCGCCGGGGGCGAGGAACCGGGGGTCGTTCGCATCGAACACCGAGACCGGTGCGTCGACCGCGGCGGCCTGGGCGATGAGCCCGGGCAGGTCGATCGTTTCGCCACCGCGCTCCCAGGTGCGCACCGACTCGCTCAGGAGCCAGAGTCCCATCACGTTGTGCAGGAAGCGGGTGCGTCCGTCGACGCCGCCCTCGTTCGTGAAGTTCGCCGCTCGACTCGCCTCGGTGAGGACAGGTCGTTCGAGCTCGACCCCGACGAGCCCCCACGTGCCGCACGAGATGTAGGCGGCATCCGGGGTCGTCATCGGGACGGCGACGACCGCTGAGGCCGTGTCGTGTGAGCCGATGGCGGTGACGGGCGTGGACGAGGGCAGACCGACCTCGGCGGCGACCGCTTCGAGGAGCGTCCCGATGCGATCGCCCGGCTGGACGATGGGCGGGAGGACGGCCGCCGGGATGCCGAGTCGGGTGAGGAGTCCGGCGTCCCACCTGGTCGGTTCGCCGGCGCGGACGAGGCCGGTGGTCGACGCGTTGGTGGCCTCGGCGACGCGAGCACCGGTCAGCCAGTGCGCGATGAGGTCGGGCACCAGGAGCGCGGTGTCGGCGACGTCGAGCATGCCGGCGTCGCGCTCGGTCGCGAGCTGGTAGACGGTGTTGAACGGCAGGAACTGCAGGCCGTTCACGCGGTAGAGATCGGCGAAGGGGACCGTCCCGTGGACCGCCTCGACACCTGCCGCCGTCCGTTCGTCGCGATAGTGGAACGGTGCGCCGAGGAGGCGCCCCTGCCGGAGGAGGCCGTAGTCGACCGCCCACGAGTCGATGCCGATGCTCGCGAGGTGCGGCTCCTGCTTCGCTGCGCCCGACAGCCCCGCGACGATCGAGCGGTACAGCTCGAGGATGTTCCAGTGCAGGCCGTCCGGCGTGCGGACGGGCGTGTTCGGGAACCGTGCGACCGGCACGAGGCGCAGCTCGCCGGGACCGACGTGGCCGAGCATGACCCGCCCGCTCGTGGCCCCGAGGTCGACCGCCGCGACGGTGCCGCTCCGGCCTGCCGCACTCATCGCAGGAAGGCTGCGGCCACGCCCGCGTCGACGGGGATGTGCAGTCCGGTCGTGTGGCTGAAGTCGCTCGTGCAGATCGCGAAGACCGCGTTCGCGACGTTCTCGGGCACGACCTCGCGTTTGAGGATGGTGCGCTGCGCGTAGAACTTGCCGAGGTCCTGCTCGTCGATGCCGTACGTCTTCGCGCGGTTCGCACCCCAGCCCGAGGCGAAGATGCCGGAGCCGCGGACGACGCCGTCGGGGTTGATGCCGTTCACCTTCACACCGTACTCGCCGAGCTCCGCGGCGAGGAGGCGGACCTGGTGGGCCTGGTCGGCCTTCGTCGCGGAGTAGGCGATGTTGTTCGGGCCGGCGAACACGGAGTTCTTCGACGAGATGTAGACGATGTCGCCGCCGAGCTTCTGATCGATGAGCACGCGTGCGGCGGCCTTCGAGACGAGGAACGAGCCCTTCGCCATGACGTTGTGCTGGAGGTCCCAGTCGGCCTCGGTGGTCTCGAGGAGCGACTTCGACAGCGAGAGGCCCGCATTGTTGACGACGAGGTCGAGCCCGCCGAAGGCGAGGACCGTCTCGTCGATCGCGGCCTGGACGGCGGCCTCGTTCGAGACGTCGGCGGCGATGCCGATCGCGACGTCCGTGGTGCCGAGCTCGGCAGCCGCCGCCTGCGCCTTCTCCAGCGAGAGGTCGGCGATCGCGACGACCGCGCCCTCCGCGACGAGACGTGTGGCGATGGCCTTGCCGATGCCGGATGCGGCACCGGTGACGAGCGCGATGCGGGTCGCGAGTGGCTTCGGCGCAGGCTGACGTTGCAGCTTCGCCTCCTCGAGTGCCCAGTACTCGATCGCGAACTTCTCGGCCTCGTCGATCGGCGCGTACGTGGAGAGTCCCTCGGCCCCGCGCATGACGTTGATGGCGTTGACGTAGAACTCGCCGGCGACGCGGGCGGTCTGCTTGTCCTTGCCGAAGCTGAACATGCCGACGCCGGGGACGAGGACGATGAGGGGGTCGGCGCCGCGGATCGCCGGGCTGTCGGCCGTGGCGTGGCGGTCGTAGTAGGCCTGGTAGTCCTCGCGGTAGGCCTCGTGCAGGGTGCCGAGGCGCTCGATGACCTCCTCGACGCTCGCCGTGGCGGGCAGGTCGACCGTGAGTGGCTTCACCTTGGTGCGGAGGAAGTGGTCGGGGCAGCTCGTGCCCAGTGCGGTGAGACGCGGGTGCTCCGCCGAGGCCAGGAAGTCGAGGACCTCGGGGCTGTCGGTGAAGTGGCCGACGACGGGGCGGTCGGCGGAGGCGAGCCCGCGGATGGTGGGCGCGAGGGCCGCCGCCTTCGCACGACGCTCGGCCTCGGGCAGGGCTGCGTAGCCGTCGAGCGGCGGACCGAAGGGCTCGGGGCGGGAGTTCGTCTCGATGTAGGCGGCCGCGGTGTCGATGATCCACAGCGAGTTCGCCTCGGCCTCGTCGGAGGTGTCGCCCCAGGCGGTGATGCCGTGCCCGCCGAGGATGGTGCCGATGGCCTGCGGGTTGTCGGCCTTGATGGCAGCGATGTCGAGGCCGAGCTGGAAGCCGGGGCGACGCCACGGGACCCACACGACCTTGTCGCCGAAGATCTTCGCGGTGAGTTCGGGGCCGTCGGCGGCGGTCGCGATGGCGATGCCGGAGTCGGGGTGCAGGTGGTCGACGTGGGCCGCGTCGACGAGGCCGTGCATGGCGGTGTCGATCGACGGGGCCGCGCCACCCTTGCCGTGCAGGGTGTAGTCGAAGGCGGCGACCATCTCGTCCTCGCGGTCGAGGCCGGGGTAGACGTCCTGGAGGGCGCGCATGCGGTCGAGGCGGAGGACCGCGAGACCCTCGGGCTTCAGCGTGCCGAGGTCGCCGCCGGAGCCCTTGACCCAGAGGAGCTCGACCGGCTCGCCCGTGACGGGGTCGATCTCGGTGCCCTTGGCCGAGGTGTTACCGCCGGCGTAGTTGGTGTTCTTCGGGTCGCTTCCGAGGCGGTTGCTGCGGGCGATGAGCTCTGCAGCGGTTGGGTTCACGGACATTCGCACTCCTTCGTCGGGGCACGTCCGTGCCCGGTGTTCAATCGTGTTAAGTATGACAAGAAGTCACAGATCTCGCAATGGCGATGTCCCGATCTCAGGAGAACCTCGGCGCGTTGCGGTCGTCGCGGAGCGACGCGCGCGGTGATTCCTGAGAACGGGACGTGCGGGGCCGGGTGCTCAGAGGAGTTCGACGGTGTCCCGGTAGGCGTCGAGCGCGGGGTCGGCGGGGTCGAGTTCCGTGACGAGGAGGTCGATGTCTGCCAGGGCGAAGCCGACCGCCATCGCGCGCTGCCCCAGCTTCGAGGACGCGGCGACGAGGATCGTCTCGTCCGAGGCGCGGGCGAACGCCTGCTTGACCTGCGCTTCTTCGAGGGTGACCTCCGAGCTGCCGACGGTCGGGTCGATGGCGGCGGCCGACAGGAAGAAGCGCCGGTAGAGCACCGACGACGCCGCCTGGCAGGCGATGGGGCCGATGAAGCTGTCGGTGCGCGACTCGGCCTGGCCGCCGACGAGGATCGCGGTGACCTCACGGTTCGCGCCGGCGAGGAGGAAGTTCGGGTAGGAGTTGGTCGCGACCGTGAGCGTCGACTCGCCGAGCAGTCGACTGATGCCACCGGCCGTGCTGGAGGCGTCGATCGCGATCGCGCCGTCCGTCGGGATGAGTGACCGGAGCTTCTCGACGATGGCACCCTTCTCGCGGACGCCCGTCGCAGACCGTTCGGTGAAGGTCTTCGGACGCAGGGTGGGGATGGCGCCGCCCCGGACACGCCGCACCAGGCCGAGCTGCTCCAGGTCGGCGAGGTCGCGTCGCACGGTCATCGAGGACACGTCGAGCTCTGTAGCCGCGTCGTCGAGGCGGATGGTGCCGTCGCGTTCGAGGATCGCGGTCAGTCGGGTCCGTCGTTCCTCTGCGCCGAGCGTGCCGGTCGTGGCCATGTCGCCCCTGTCCATCGGTGTCGGACGTGTCCGTTCGTGTCCGTCTCAACAGGATGTCACAGCGGGGAGGGTGCTAAACGGTTCCCAATTCAGGAGCACCCCGGCGCGTCGCCGACATGACACGGCGTGGCGTGCCCGGCGCGCCGCGAGCGTCCTGAGTTACGGATGAGCAGAGATATATGAGCATCTGGAACTTCTAGAATGACGCCATGGAAACCACACATGAACCAGTCCTCGCCGGTCGCACGGCGATCATCACCGGAGGCGCCCGCGGGCTCGGGCTTGCGATGGCCACGGTGCTCGCCGAAGCCGGCGCCCAGGTCGCCCTCCTCGACCGCTTGGAGACGGTGGCCGACGCCGCGTCGGTCCTCGATGCACAGGTCTCGCCCGCGGTGATCGGGCTCCCGGTCGACGTCACCGACGAGGGGTCGGTGAACGCCGCGCTCGACCACGTCGCGGATGCCCTCGGGACGCCCGACATCCTCGTCAACAGCGCCGGGATGACGCACGGCGCCCGCGCGATCGACACCGAGGTGGCCGATTGGGAGCGACTCTTCCGGGTGAACGTCACCGGGACCTTCCTCGTCTCCCGGCAGTTCGCGAGACGTTTCGTCGCCGATCGTCGCGACGCCGGCCACCTCGCGAGCATCGTGAACGTGTCCTCGATGTCCGCATTCGCGGTGAACGTGCCGCAGACGCAGGCCGCATACAACGCCTCGAAGGCCGCCGTCTCCATGCTCACGAGCAGTCTCGCGATCGAGTGGCTGCCGCTGGGGATCCGAGTCAACGCCATCGCGCCGGGCTACTTCGCGAGCGACATGACGCGTGACTTCGTCGCCGCCAATCCGGACATGGCCGAGGACTGGGTGTCGCGGATCCCGGCCGGCCGGATGGGTGAGCCGGACGAGCTCGGCGACCTCGTCGTCTACCTCGCCGGTGAGCGCTCCTCCTACGTCGTCGGGCAGAGCTTCCGGATCGACGGCGGGTACACGCTCATCTGACGGGCGATGACGACGACGGCCCGGAGCGCATCGGTGGATGCGCGCCGGGCCGCTGTCATGCTGGGCCGTCCTGGCTCAGTGCTGGGGCACCGTCGGGATACTCCGAGTCGTCTCCGCCTTCGCCAGGGCGTCCTGGTCGACCCGCATCAGGAACGTCACCGCGAACCCGACGAGGTAGGTGCAGGCGAGCGCGATGACGGTCGTCGTCGTGCCGAAGGACGTCCAGAGCAGGGTGACGAGCAGCGACCCGACGAACTGGGAGAGTCCGGCGGAGAGGTTGAGGAGCGCGACCGCGCCGCCGCGGTGGTTCGGCTCGAGCGCAGGCATGAGCGCCGACAGTGGGACATAGGCCGCGACCGCGAACCCGAACATGACGACGGCGATCCCCGTGAGCCAGGGGTTGGGCCCGACGACGAGCGGGATGAAGTAGAGCAGGAGCGTGGACGCGAACATGCCGAGGCTCCCGAACCAGCGCACGGTCCGGATCCAGCCGATGCGGTCGCCGACGATGCCCCAGAGGAGGTTCGTGAACACCGTCACGATGTACACGAGGCCCCACAGCTGCAGCCAGGTGCCCTGCTCGAAGCCGATGTCGCGGACGAAGACGATCGGCAGCATGACGATGAACCCGTAGAGCGAGATCTGGTTGATGACGCGCTGGAGCATGCCGTAGGCGAGCTGGACGTTCCGGAACGGCAGGGCGATCGTGGTCGCGAGGGTCTCGCCGAGGCCCCGGAGGGTGCGGGGCTCGGAGGTCTCCGGTCCCTTGCCGCGCACGAGGACGCCCGCGAGCACGCCGCCCACCGCGATGAAGGCGATCGCGCCCCACATCGTCTCGACGGCTCCGAACGCCGGGATGGTGAAGCTCGGCAGATACGACCCGAACACGCCGACGCCGACCGAGTACGAGCACCAGAACCAGCCCATCGCGGACGAGAGCTTGTCCTGCGGGGCGGCGTAGGAGATCCACACGACGAACCCGAAGACGAACAGCGGGTAGGCGACGGCACGGATGGCGTACATCACCATCATCATCGCGAAGTCGTGCTGCATGATGCCGAAGTACACGAAGCCGGCGTGGAAGACGATCCACCCGGCGGCGGCGGCGATCATGATGCGCCGCGGTCCGAAGTACTCGGCCAGCACACCGGAGGCGAACGCCCCGATCGCGACGATCAGGCCGTAGACGGTGAAGAGCGAGCCCACCTGGTCGGTGCTGAAGCCCTCGCTCGTCACGAGGAAGTCCGAGAGGAACGCCTGCTCGAGCCCGTCGCCGGTCATGAAGAAGGCGATCGCGACGTATCCCCAGAGCAGTGGACCGGAGAGGCCGAGGAAGGCCTTCGGTGGTCGGGTGCCGGGGGATCCGATGCTCGCTGCAGGTGTTCCGATTGGTGAGGACATGCTCTCTCTCCATTGAGGTGGGACGCGTCGACGACGCGTGGAACCCAGGGGAGTTCTGAGCAGAAAATATATCAGAGTGTGGCCTGACCACGTCCGCTCGCCCATTTCCGGGCGAGAGAGGTCCCGCTCGCCCATTTGTGGGCGAACGAATCCCTAGGAGGCGGCGTCGATGAGCGTCTCGGCGGCGCGACGAGCGTGCAGCGCCGCTTCGGGAGAGCCCGTGATGGCGGCGGTGGTCTGGGCGCCCTCGGCGAGGATCGCGAGCTGGGGGGCGAGCGATGCCGGAGCGCCGGCGTCGGCGACGAGGTCGGCGACGTAGTCCTGGAAGGACGCCTTGTGTTCGCGGGTGATAGTGGCGACCGCCGGCGAGACGCCCCCGAGTTCCCCGAAGGCGTTGATGAAGCCGCAGCCGCGGAACGAGTCGTCACTGAACCAGCCGGCCAGGTAGTCGTAGATCGCGAGGAGTCGGTCGCGGGGCGTCTCGGCGTCGTCCACGAGCGCGCTGACGCCGGTGGTCCAGAGCTCGTGTCGACGCTCCATGACCGCGAGGACGATGTCCTCCTTGCTCGGGAACTCCGAGTACAGGCGCTTCAGCGACACGCCGGCCGCCGAGCGCAGTTCGTCCATGCCGACGGACTGGATGCCCTTCGCGTAGTACAGGCGGTCGGCGGAGTCGACGATGATGTCGCGCACGGAGGCCGGTGTCGCGGGTGCGGCCGCCGGGCTCGGCGACGCGATCGTCATCGTCTGTTCGCTGGTCATTCCCTCAGTGTACTTGCATTGAGAACGATCGTTCCCTATGCTGATGGACACCGAAGAGAACGATCGTTCTCAAATCGGGGCGTGGAACCGGGCGACGAGTCCGGACGCCGAAGACGAAAGGAATCGAACCATGTCGTTCATCACCGTCGGAACCGAGAACAGCACCTCCGTGGAGCTCTACGTCGAGGATCACGGCAGCGGCCAGCCCGTCGTCCTCATCCACGGCTACCCCCTCGACGGCTCGTCGTGGGAGAAGCAGACCGCGGCGCTCCTCGACGCCGGCTACCGCGTCATCACCTACGACCGCCGCGGCTTCGGCAAGTCCTCCAAGCCCACCGAGGGCTACGACTACGACACCTTCGCCGCCGACCTCAAGGCCGTCGTCGACGGGCTCGACCTCCACGACGCGGTCCTCGTCGGCTTCTCGATGGGCACCGGCGAGGTCGGCCGCTACCTCGGCACCTACGGCTCGGAGCGCGTCGCGAAGGCCGTCTTCCTCGGCTCGCTCGAGCCTTACCTGCTGCAGACCGACGACAACCCGACGGGTGTCCCGCAGGACGTGTTCGATGGGCTCCTCGCCGCCGTCACCGACGACCGCTACGCGTTCTTCACGAGCTTCTTCGAGAACTTCTTCAACACGGACGAGAACCTCGGCTCGCGCCTGAGCGAGGAGGCGCTGCGGGCCAACACGCAGCTCGCCTACAACGCGTCGCCGTACGCCTCGGTCGCTGCGCAGCCGACCTGGCTGACCGACTTCCGGGCCGACGTCGCGAAGATCGACGTCCCGTCGCTCATCGTGCACGGCACCGGCGACCGCGTCCTGCCGATCGACTCCACCGGTCGCGTGTTCGCGAAGGCGCTGCCCTCCGCCGAGTACGTCGAAATCGAGGGCGCGCCGCACGGCATGCTCTGGACCCACTACCGCGAGGTCAACGAGCAGCTGCTCGCCTTCCTCGCGAAGTAGTCGGCACTTCGACGGGCTCAGTGACCGATATCCGGTCCCTGAGCCTGTCGAAGGGCGGGTTTGCTCGTGTGCACTTCGACAAGCTCAGTGACCGGGGCTGGCTCAGTGACTGATACCCGGTCCCTGAGCCTGTCGAAGGGCTCGGCCTTCCCGCCTACGCGCCCCAGCTCGCCTGGGTCCCGCCGACGCGCTCCTCGGCGATCTGCTGCTGGTAGCCCGAGGCCAGGTAGGCGCCGAACGGGTCGGCGGGCAGGCCGCGGCTCTCGCGCCAAGCGGCGAGTGGCCCGCGGACGTCGGTGTAGAACGCGTCCATGAGGATGCCGTTCGCGCCGAGGACATCGCCGGCCTCCTGTGCCGCGGTCAGTGCGTCGCGGTCGACGAGCAGTGCGCGCGCGGTCATCTCCTGCACGTTCAGCACCGAGCGGATCTGCCCGGGGATCTTGTCCTCCACGTTGTGGCACTGGTCGAGCATGAACGCGACCGGCGAGTCGTCGTCGAGCCCGCCGCCGCGGACGACCTCGTAGAGGATCCGGAACAGCTGGAACGGGTCGGCTGCACCCACGATGAGGTCGTCGTCGGCGTAGAAGCGCGAGTTGAAGTCGAACGAGCCGAGCTTCCCGAGGCGCAGGAGCTGGGCGACGATGAACTCGATGTTGGTGCCCGGCGCGTGGTGGCCGGTGTCGAGGCAGACGAGGGCCTGGTCGCCGAGCTGGGCCACCTGGGCGTAGGACGTTCCCCAGTCGGGGACGTCGGTGTGGTAGAAAGCCGGCTCGAAGAACTTGTACTCGAGCACGAGTCGCTGCTCCTCGCCGAGGCGGGCGTAGATCTGCTGGAGCGAGTCGGCCAGGCGGTCCTGCCGGCCGCGGATGTCCTGCTGGCCCGGGTAGTTGCTGCCGTCGGCGAGCCAGATCTTGAGGTCCTGCGAGCCGGTCGCGTGCATGACGTCGATGCAGGCGAAGTGGTGGTCGATCGCCTTCTGACGGATCGCCGGGTTGCTGTGGGTCAGGCTGCCGAACTTGTAGTCCTCGTCCTGGAAGGTGTTCGAGTTGATGGTGCCGAGCGCGACGCCGTGGTCCTCGGCGTAGCGACGGAGCGCGCTGAAGTCGTCCACGAGGTCCCACGGGATGTGGAGTGCGACCTTCGGCGCGAGGGCAGTGAACTCGTGCACCTTGGCGGCGTCGGCGATCTTCTCCTCCGGCGTGCGCGGGGTGCCGGGCGTCGTGAACACCTTGAAGCGGGTGCCGGAGTTGCCGAACGCCCAGGAGGGGAGTTCGATGGCCTGCTTCTCGAGCAGCGGGGTGATGGTGTCGAAACTGGTCATGGTCACTTCTCTGTGCGTGTTCCGGTGGTCTGGGGCGCGTTCACGGCGCTGGTTGCAGCATACGTGAATCGTTTCAATGACGCTACTCGTGCAGGGCGGCGAGCTGGTCCTCGAGGTGGAACACCTCGGTGAGCTGGAGGAAGCCCTGGTCCGGCGGGAGGTCGAGGTCGACGAAGAACTCGCCCATCTCCGCCTGCCAGCGCGCGTTGACCCCGGTCTCGGCCATGCCGGCCTGGGCGGCCTCGAGAGACGCCGTCTCGAAGTACCCGATGAGGAGGCCGTCGTCGCGGACGAAGAGCGAGTAGTTGTGCCAGCCGGTGTCGGCGAGGGCCTGCAGCATGTCCGGCCAGACGGCGGCATGGCGTTCGCGGTACTCCGCGAGGCGCTCGGGTTTGACCTGGAGCTGGAAGCACACGCGGTGCAGGGGTCGGGCACTCGTCATCGAGGCGCACCTTTCGGTTCGGTTCACGGATCCTCTGAATCGATTCAGAGGATCGCAAGCAGCGTATCCGGGCGATCGGCCGCGGGTCAACGGACCGACTGCCCGGATGTCTGAAGGTCTGGACAGGGTGCATCGACCGTTCGACGGTCAGGGCGCGCCCGTCGTTCGCGCCGATCACCCCTGGACACCTCGGAGCGAAGTCCCTAGCGTGGATCGCATGGCTGCCGATGACGCGCCACCCGATGCACCCACGATCGACGGTTCCGACGGCTCGGAGGAGACGACCGTCGCCTCGGAGAGCCCGCGCTGGCGTCGCGACGTCGCGGTGTTCCTGTCCGGCCAGACGGTCTCGCTGTTCGGCTCGATGCTCGTGCAGTACGCGATCATGTGGCACCTCACGCTCGAGACGAAGTCCGGTGTCGTGCTCGCGTTCGCCGCCGTCGCGGGGTTCCTGCCGCAGGCGATCGTGTCGATCTTCGGCGGTGTGTGGGCCGACCGCATGAACCGCAAACTGCTCATCATCGCGGCCGACGGCTCGATCGCCATCACGACCCTCGCGCTCGCGATCTTCCTCATCAACGGCGCCGCCGACCTCTGGCTCATCTTCCTCACGCTCGCGATCCGCTCGGTCGGCGCGGGCATCCAGATGCCGGCGGTCTCCGCGCTCATCCCGCAGATCACGCCGACCGACAAGCTCATGCGGGTCAACGGCATCAACGGATCCATCCAGTCGGCCATGATGCTCGTCGCCCCGGCTGCGGCCGGCGCGCTGTACGCGAGTGCGTCGCTCGTCGCGATCTTCTTCGTCGACGTCGTCACGGCCGCGATCGGGATCGGGCTGCTGCTGCTCGTACCGGTGCGGACGCTCGTGCGATCGGGCGAGCGCCCCGGCTACTTCGCCGACCTCACCGAGGGCGTGCGATACGTCTGGCACCACGGCTTCGTGCGCTGGCTGCTCATCCTCTTCGCGATCGTGTTCCTGCTGGTCGTTGCACCGTCCTACCTCACGCCGCTCATGATCGCCCGCACCTTCGGCGACGAGGTATGGATGCTCACCGTGAACGAACTCGCCTTCAGCGTCGGCATGGTCGGCGGCGGAGCGATCATCGCGATCTGGGGCGGCACCAAGAACCGCGTGCTCCTCATCGTCGGATCCTCGGTGGTCTTCGGGGCGCTGTCCATCGGGCTCGGGCTCTCGACCAACCTCTGGGTCTTCTTCGGCTTCATGTTCCTGCTCGGGATCGCGGTGCCGTTCTTCTCGACGACGTCGATGACCCTGCTGCAGGAGCGCGTCCAACCGGAGCGGCAGGGTCGCGTGTTCGGGTTCGTCGGCATCGTCATGGCGGTGTCGATGCCGCTCGGGATGATCGTGTTCGGACCGCTCGCCGACGTCGTCTCCGTCGAACTGCTCCTCGTCGTCGCCGGCGTGCTCACCTTCGTGGTGCTCGCCGTCGCCGTGCTCGTGCCGTCCGGTCGACGGGCGATGGCCGAGGTGACGAAGCAGCCGTGACCCGCTGCGATCGTCCGATCAGGGGAGCTGCGCCGAGTAGCCCTCGCGGTAGGTGGGATAGCGGTAGGTGAACCCGGTGTCGCGGAGGGCGGCCGCCGTGATGCGCTTGCCGCGGTGCGGTTCTTCCGGGGTGCGACCGGCGTCGTCGAGCGTCGGGGGAGCGACGCCGAGTCGGTCGGCGAGGAAGTCGGCGACCGTCGACAGCAGGACCGGCTCCTCGTCGATGCCCGCCACGACCGGCGGGAGCGATGCCGCCGGCAGGTCGAGCAGGTGCACGATCACGGCAGCGGCGTCGTCACGGTGGATGCGATTGGTCCAGCCGGAGGGCCGGGTGACACGGCCGTCGCGGACCTGGTCGACGAACATCGTGGCCGTCGGACCGTAGAGGCCGCCGAAGCGGATGGCGCTCGCCTCGGGCACCGCGCCGAGGACGGCCTCCTCAGCCGCGAGCAGGGCGCGCGCGGTGCCGGTGGTCGGGACGGCCGGCGTGGTGTCGTCGATCGTCTCCCCGCCATCCTCGCCCCACACCGCGGTCGACGAGACGAACAGGATGCGGGGTGGGGTGCCGGGGAGTGCGGCTACGGCAGCGAGGAGGTGCCCGACACCGTCGCGGTAGAGGGCGTCATAGGCTTCGACCGAGCGTGCCCGCGGCGCAAGGGCCACCACGATCGCCGTCGTGTCCGCAGGGAGATCGGGGGCGGAGGTCGTGAGGTCGCGGAGCTGGAGGGTGAAGCGCCCCTCGACCGACTCGGGCGCCGGGTTCGGCTCGGGGGCCGGGTTCGTCTCGGGCGCCGTGCGCTTCACGCCGACGACGTCCTCACCACGGGCCAGGAGCCTCCCGGCGACGTCCGAGCCGAGCTGTCCGAGTCCCACGATCACGACGGTCATCGCTCCACCGTACCCGGCGCCAGGGGTGAGAATGGTGGGATGAGTGCTGCGGGGGAGTTCATCGACGCGGCGCTCCAATACGAGGGCGACGGCTACCGCGCAGCGGACGTCGCCGAGCGGCTCGGCGACGGACTCCGGTCCTACGGCTCCTCGGTCGGTGCCGTGCGCGGCACGGTGCGCGACGCCCTCCGGAAGTTCCGCGGACTCGAGCACGACGAGCTGGCAGCCCTCGCCTCGGAGCTGTGGGCCGTGCCGGTCTTCGAGCGTCGGCTCGCCGCGATCGTCCTCCTGCAGTCGAGCGTCCCGGTGCTCAGGCACACCGATCTGACACGGATCGAGGGCTTCGTCCGCGCCGGTCGGGTGCCCGAGCTCGCCGACCCGCTGGCCACCGACGTCATCGGACCGCTCCTGGAACGCCTCGACGGGACGGCCCGGACCAAGGCCGAGACCGTCCTCGACCGCTGGATGCAGGACGAGCCCTGGTTGCGGCGGGCGGCACTGCTTGCCCCGATCCGTGAGCTGGGTGCGGGCGGTGGGGACGTCGATCGCGCCACCCGTCGGCTCGCGGTCGCCCTGGACGGGTTGCAGCGGCCGGCGCCGATCGCCGTGGTCGAGCCCGCGGTGGAGCGTCTTCGCGCCGTGCTCTGACCCGTCCTGTCGCGAGTGCCCTTCGACAGGCTCAGGGACCGGGACCGGCTCAGGGGCCGGTGTGTTCCGGGCGCCAGGTTCGTCCGGTCACTGAGCTTGTCGAAGTGCCCCCGAGGGGTTTCTTGTTCTGAGGGCGCCCGCGGCGGGGCTGCCCTTCGACAGGCTCAGGGACCGGATTCGGCTCGGGGACCGGATTCGGCTCGGGGACCGGGACGGGCTCAGGGACCGGGTCGGCTCAGGGACCGACGGCGCCTCACACCTGGCGGAAGTCGATCCCCAGGAGGCTCGCCGCAGCCCGGTAGTCCGCCGCCCGGTGTCCGAGCGACAGCGACCAGTGGTGCCCGATACCGGTCGCGCTCCACTCGTCCACCCAGACACCCGGGTCGCGCCCGAAGTCGACGCGGCTCGTCGTGTTGCCGATCGCGAGCAACGGGCCGGGGACGACCTCGCCCTCCGAGGCGACGAAGGCGAGCGAGCCGTCGCGGTCCTGCCCCAACCCCAGCAGCGTGACCGGCCCGTGCCGCACGTCGAACTCGACGCTCACACCCCAGCCGCGCTTGCCGTGGTAGACCCCGAGGCCGCGCAGCAGCGGGTCGCGAGAGCTGACGGCGAGGTGGGCCGGTCCGTCGTGTCCCATCTCGACGACCTCGTCCTCGAAGTCCAGCGCCTGGATCTCGCAGAACGACCCACCGGCGCCGACGACCTGGGTCGCGAGCTGAGCGACCGTCGTCCGTAGCTCGTACTCGCCGGTCGTGGGGATGCCGCGAGCAGTGAGGAGGGACGCGCCGAGGATCATCCCGGCACCGAGCCGCTCGTGCTGTTCGCCGTCGCGACCGCGGTGGTAGTAGGCGAGGCTGTCGAGCGCGAACTCGTCGACGAGCCGGTCGAGCCCGACCGACACCTTCGCTCCCCACGCGAAGTCGTCCTCGACCACCGTGTCGTCGAGGGTGAAGATCTCCCGGGCGAGGGCCATGCGGTCGGCGACCTCGGCGTCGGTCACCTCGTCGACGAGGACGCGGAGGTCGTCGAACTCCACGACCTCGACGTGTGAACCGAAGGTGGTCGGCAGGAGGGTGAGGTCGGTGGAGACGTCGAGCATGCCGGGGTAGACGTGGCCCATGAGGCCGTGGCGGGCGTGGCGGAGGGCTGCGCGGACGTGCGCCGCCCGGATCCACTGCGAGATGCGGTCCCACGCCGACTCCTGACGCAGCCACCCCGACACCGAGCGGAACGGGATGCCCGCGCGACGGAAGACGTTGCCGACCTCGGGTACCGGGCACTGCCCGCAGTAGGCGAGCCACGCGCCGGTGTCGAAGCTCGCGTGGTCCATCCGCTCGGTGGGCTGCAGGTCGATGACGAGGACCGGGGTGTTCGCGCGCTGGGCGATCGGCAGGACCATCGAGGAGGTGAGGTAGGTGGTGAGGAACAGGACGATGAGGTCGCAGTCGCCCTGTCGGAGTTGTTCCGCCGCGGCGTCGCCCTCCTGCGCGTCCGAGATGAAGCCGACGTCGACGACCTCGGCGTCCATCTGCTGGAAGCGTTCCGAGACGTACCGGGCCGATTCCTGGAGCTGGGGGAGTAGCTCCGGGAACTGCGGCCAGTAGGTGCCGAGGCCGCCGGCGATGAGGCCGATGCGGGGCTTCCGCCGTGCCTTCGGGGTGAGGAGCGGGTGGACGGCTGCTGCGGTGTGGGTCATCGTCGATCCTTGGGTGGGTGCGGGTCCGGGAGTATTTAATCGATTAAATACTGGTGACGACTGTACCCGGGCGTCACCGCCGCGTCCAGCCTCGGCGCTGCTCAGGCAGGCAGGGGAGCGGACTCGCGGACGACGAGATGCGGCTCGAGCGTCCGCGTGACGTGCTCGTGTGCCGCGCGGTCGGCGCCCAGCTCGGCCAGGAGGATCTCGACGGCCACGCGCCCGAGTTCGTCCTTCGGCTGCTCGACCGTGGTGAGCGGCACCCGCCCGTCGGCCGCGAGCGCGAGATCGCCGTAGCCGACCACCGACACCTCGTCGGGCACCGTGAGGCCGCCGTCGTCCAACCCCCTGATGACGCCGAGCGCGAGTTGGTCGTTCGTGCAGAACACGCCGGTCGGACGCGGTGTCGCCGCCGCGATCCGACGACCTGCGATGCGCCCCGCGTCGACGGTCATCTCGTCCACGGTGACCTCGCGGAGGTCGTCGGGGTCGCGACCGGCCGCGATGAACGCGTTCCGGGCACCCTCGCGTCGATCGGCGCACTGCGGGATCGCCAGGTCGCCGTTCACGAGCACGATCGACCTATCGGACGCCGGGTCGGGACTGGCGAGCAGGTGGGCGACCGCCAGCTCCCCGCCGTGCACGTCGTCGATCGCGACGGAGCAGCCGGTGCCCTCGGGGGCGGTGCGGTCCATCAGCACGAGGCGGCTGCCGACCCGTCGCAGCTGGGCCAGTCGGGAGGCGTCGGCCGTCAACGGAGCGACGAGTGCGCCGGCAGCCCGGTGCTCGGCGAGCATCTCGAAGTGCCGGAGTTCGAGGTCCGGGTCGTCGTGGCTCACGCAGAGCGCGACCGTGTAGCCGTGCTCGGCCGCGGCCTCGGTGACCCCGCGGGCGATCGCCGAGTAGAACGGGTTCGCGATGTCGGGGATGACGAGGCCGATGAGCCGGTTCGTGCCCTGTCGCAGGGTGGCGGCGGCACGGTTGGGGACGAAGTCAAGTTCCTCGATCGCGGCGAGCACGCGCTCGCGCGTGGCGGGGGCGACGATCTCGGGGCGGTTGAGCGTGTTGGAGACGGTCGCGTTCGAGACGCCGGCGAGTCTGGCGACGGCGGCGAACCCGATGTCGTGCTTCGCCATGCTGCCCTCCGCTTCCTATCCGAGCGTACCGGCGCGACCTTCGTCCCGTTCTCAGGACTCCTTCGGTGTGGTGGGGCGATCTCCACCCGACACGCCGCGGAAGTCCTGAGAACGGTCCGGAGGCGACCGCTACGGGAGGGTGTGGCCCGCGGCGGTGAAGAGGCGGTACCACTCCTCGCGCGACAGCGTCACGTCGGAACCTGCGGCCGCTTCCTGGACGCGCGACGGCTTGGTGGTGCCGAGCACGACCTGGATGTTCGCGGGGTGCCGGGTGATCCACGCGGTCGCGATCCCGGCCGGCGTCACGCCGTGTGCGGCAGCGAGCTCGTCGAGCACGTCGTTCAGCTCCGCGTAGTGCTCGCGGTCACCGATGAAGACGCCCGTGAAGAAGCCGGCCTGGAACGGCGACCACGCCTGCAGGGTCATGCCGGTCAGGCGGCTGTAGTCGAGCATCCCGTTGTCGCGGTCGATCGACTGGTCGAGGCCGGCCATGTTCGCGGCGACGCCCGACGCGATGATCGGGGCGTGGGTGATGCTCAGCTGCACCTGGTTGACGATGAGCGGCTGCTCGACGGAGCCCTTCAGCAGCTCGACCTGCGCCGGCGTGTGGTTCGAGACGCCGAAGTTCCGGACCTTGCCTGCGGCCTGCAGGGTGTCGAACGCCGACGCGACCTCCTCCGGCTCGACGAGGCTGTCGGGGCGGTGCAGGAGCAGGAGGTCGAGGTAGTCCGTCTTCAGGGCGGCGAGGGACTCGTCGACGGTGCGGAGGATGTGCTCTTCCGAGAAGTCGAAGAAGCCCTTGCGGATGCCGACCTTCGACTGGATGAGCACCTGCTCGCGCTCGGCGGCGGTGAGAGTGACGGCGTCGCCGAAGCGACGCTCGCACCCGTGACGCTCCGAGCCGTAGATGTCGGCGTGGTCGAACACGGTGACGCCGGCGTCTCGTGCGGTGTGGAACAGGGTGCGGATGGCCTCGTCGTCGAGGGCCTCGATCCGCATGAGGCCGAGGACGATGCTGGACGCGGTCAGGTCGGTCTGGGGCAGGGGGATGGTCTTCATCCGACCATCCTGGCCGAACCCACCGGTGGTCTGCCTAGGATTGACGACATGTTCGTGTTGTCGTTGCTGCTCATCGTCCTCACGATCATCGCGCTCATCGACGTGGTGGGGCAGCCCGAGCCCGTCGTGCGTAACCTGCCCAAGATCGTGTGGGTGCTGCTCATCGTCTTCATCCCGCTCATCGGCGTCGCCCTGTGGTTCCTGCTCGGCAAGGACTGGTCGACGAGCCGGATCAAGCTCCCCGAACGCCGGGGCCGGAAGCAGTCGCGGACGTCCGGCTCGTGGGGTTCGGGTCGAGGGTCCTCGTCGACCGCGACGCCCTCGCCGTCGCAGCCCGACCGCGCCGTCAGCAGCACGGAGGAGCAGCTCGCCGCCCTCGAGCGCGAGATCCAGGCCGCCGAGGACGCCGAGCGTATCCGCAAGCTCGAGCTGGAGATGAAGCGCAACGATCCCGACGCCGACGACAAACTGCCCTGACTCAGGAGTCCGTCGGCGCGTCGACCGGGTATGGTCGCGGCACGCCGAGGAGTTCCTGAGACAGGGCAGTCGGGTGTGACTGGGTGACTCCTAGAAGTCGTACTTGTCGATGTTCGACGCGTCGAAGGTGGTCGGCGGGCCGACGATGACGGTGCCGTCGGCGCCGACCTCGCGCTCACCGAGGTCGCCGGCCTCGAAGGTGTCGCCCTCCTTGCCGGTGATCGTGCCCTCCGCCAGTGCCTTGCCGGCGAACGCTGCGACGTAGCCGAGCTGAGCCGGGTCCCACAGCGCGAACGCGGTGACGGTGCCGTCCTTCACGAACGGACGCATCTCGTTCGGGAGGCCGAGGCCGGTCAGTGCGACCTTGCCCTTGTACTCCGAGGTGGAGAGGTAGCGGGCGGTCGCGGCGATGCCGACCGTCGTGGGCGAGATGATGCCCTTGAGGTTCGGGTGCGCCTGGAGCAGACCCTGGGCCTCCTGGAACGACTTCGTGTCGTCGTCGTCACCGTAGACCTTGGCGACGAGCTTGATGTCCTTGTAGTCCGGGTTGGAGGCGAGCTCCTCCTCCATGTACTTGATCCACTCGTTCTGGTTCGTCGCGTTGGCCGTGGCCGAGAGGATCGCGATCTCGCCCGAGCCGCCGATCTGCTCCGAGATGAGCTTCGTCTGGATCAGGGCGACGTCCTTGGCGACGACCTGGGAGATGAAGACGTCGCGGCAGTCCTTGCTGGTGTCGGAGTCGAACGCGACGATCTTCGCGCCGCCGTCACGGGCCTCCTTGAGGGCGGGGCAGACGGCGTCGGGGTCGTTCGCCGCGATGACGATGACGTTCGTGCCGGCCTGGGTCTCGGCGTTGATGAACGACACCTGGCTGGACGCGCTCGCCTCGAGCGGGCCGACGACCTCGGTGGCGCTGAAGCCGGCCGCCTTCGCGCCGTCCTTGCCGCCGCCGAGCACGACGTCCGTGTACGGGTTGTTGAGCTGCTTGGGGATGAAGGTGATGCTCTCCGCGGCACCGCCGCCACCACCTGATCCGGCGGAGTCGCCGGTGGCGCACCCCGTCGCGATGAGGGCGAGGGAGGCTGCTGCGGCGATGAGGGCCGCTGCGCGACGGGCCGAACGGCCTGCTGCGCGGTTTCGAATCGACTGCATTGTCTGTTCCTTTCTGGATACGCCTGGTGCTGTGGCGTGGGGTGCCCCGAGGGCTGCGCCGATCGGGAGATCAGTGCTGGGGCAGGCTGCGTCGGATCCGTCGGTGGTGGTTCCACTGCTTGACGGATTCGAAGATACTGGGGCCGACCACCGAGGCGATCAGCAGGGTCCCGGTCACGATGATGAGGACGACGTCGGAGACGCGGCCGAGTCGGAGCGCGTAGTTGATGGTGCCGATGAGCAGCACACCCGCGACGACACCCGGGATGGACCCCTTGCCGCCGAAGATCGAGACGCCGCCGAGGAGCACGGCCGCGATGACGGCGAGTTCGAGCCCGGAGGCGTTGTCGCTGCGGGCGCTCGAGTAGCGGAGCGTCCAGAACACCCCCGCGAGGGCGGAGACACCGCCGGTCGCGACGTAGAGCCAGAACTTCGAGCGGGCGACCTTGATGCCGACGAAGCTCGCGGCCTCCGTGCTGTACCCGAGCGCGTACAGCCCGCGGCCGAAGGGGGTCAGGTGCAGGACGACCCCGAAGGCGAGCACGACGACGAGGACCCCGACCATGACCACGGGGATGCCGGTCGAGCCGATCTTCGACGTGAAGAACGCGGTGAGCTCGGGCGGGAAGTTGGCGACCGCGTTGTCGCCGATGACGACGAGCGCGAGGCCGCGGAACAGCGCGAGCGTGCCGATCGTCACCGCGAGCGACGGGAGTCCGACCACCGCGATGAGGAAGCCGTTGAACGCGCCGGCGACGACTCCGACGAGCAGCCCGATGAGGAGGACGACCCCGATGTCCATCCCGCCGCCGGCCCACAGCACACCGATGACGGCGCTCGTGAGGCCCGCGGTGCTTGCGACGGACAGGTCGATCTCGCCCGTGATGATGACGAGCGTCATCGGCATCGCGATGAGGAGGATCGGGATGACGTCGAGGAGGAGGAAGCCCACGGTGACGGGGGAGGCGAACCGCGGGATGAGCAGGCAGGCGCCGATGACGACGACGAGCAGCGCGTAGATCATGATCGCGTCGCGACCGAGGAGGATGCGCGAGGCACCGGTGCGGCCCTTCGGTTCGGCCACGAGCACGCCGGTGGTGTCGGTGCCGAGCGGGCCGGAGCCCTTGGTGAACGGAGCCTTCGGGGCTGCCGGGGTCTTCAGATCAGACATCGCGTGCCTCGCTCATTCGCAGTTTCTTGGCCGTACGGAGGCTGGCGACGCGGTCGATGATGATCGCGGCCAGGATGAGGATGCCCACGATCGCCTGTTGCCAGAACTTGTCGACGCGCAGGGCGGTGAGGGCGCTCGTGATGGTGGTGAGGAGGATCGCGCCGATCGCGGCCCCGGCGACCGAGCCGCTGCCGCCGAAGATCGCGACACCGCCGACCACGGCCGCCGCGACGACGTCGAGCTCCATACCGGACCCGGTGGTCGCGCCGACCGAGTTGAAGCGCGAGGCGTAGAGCACGCCGGCGAGTCCGGCGAGCAGGCCGTTCGCCAGGAAGGCGAGGAAGACGCGGCGGCCGACCGGGATGCCGAACAGCTTCGCGGCGTCGGGGTCCGACCCGATCGCGTAGAGGTCGCGGCCGGATCGGGCGCCGGCCATGTAGACGGCGACGACGACCACGACGAGGATCGCTATGAGGGTGATGACCGGGAAGCCGAGGACGGTGTCGACGGACAGGTTCCCGAACGCGTCGGGTCGGTCGTCCGCGAAGTACTGCGTGCCACCGGCCCACGCGTTGTTCAGGCCTCGGTAGATGTAGAGCGTGCCCAGGGTGATGACGAGGGCGGGGACCTTCGCGATCGTGACGAGCGCACCGTTGATCGCGCCGAGCACCGCTCCGAGCAGCATGGCGATGGCGAACACCGCGATGATCGGCAGTTGGGGCATCGTCGCGAACATCGTGCCGGTCGCGAAGGCCACGAGCCCCAGGATCGAGCCGACGGACAGGTCGACGTTGCGGGTGATGATGACGAGCGCCTGACCGACGGCGAGGATGATCATGATCGTCGCGTTGAGGAGGAGGTCCTTCACCCCCTGTGCCGACAGGAACAGCGGGTTCGCGAGGTAGGTCACGAGCACGAGCACGACGAGGGCGACGGTGACCGGGAGCTCCCGGAGTCGCACGATCGACGCGATCGGGTTCGTCGTGCGCTCGGTCGCGACGGTGACGGGGCGGCCGCCTCCCGGCTTGGTGGTGGTGTCGGTCATCGTGCGCCTTCCAGGGAACCGGTGGCCGCGTGCATCACGGTCTCCGGGGTCGCTTCTTCGCGGGTGAGCTCGGCGGTGATCCGGCCCTCGTGCATGACGAGGACGCGGTCGGCCATGCCGAGGACCTCGGGCAGTTCGGAGGAGATCATGAGGATCGCGATGCCGCGGCCGGCGAGTTCGGAGATGAGGCGGTGCACCTCGCTCTTCGTGCCGACGTCGATGCCGCGGGTGGGCTCGTCGACGATGAGGAAGGTCGGCTCGGTGGCGAGCCACTTCGCGAGGACGACCTTCTGCTGGTTGCCGCCGGAGAGGGTGGAGACCGCGTACTCCTGCGAGCCGGTCTTCACCTGGAGGCGGGCCGACCACTCCTCGGCCGCCTCGCGTTCGCGGCGGCCGGAGATGATCCCGAACCGCGCGAGCCGGTGGCGGAGGGTGAGGGTCGCGTTGCGGGCGACCGACAGGTCCATCACGAGCCCCTGCTTGCGACGGTCCTCCGGGACGAAACCCATGCCGGCGTCGATCGCGGCCTGCGGGTCGCCGGCCTTCACCGGCTTGCCGTCGAGCGTGACGCGTCCGGTGTCGTAGGGGTCGATGCCGAAGACGGCACGGGCGACCTCGGTGCGCCCGGCGCCGACGAGTCCCGCGAGGGCGACGATCTCACCCGAGCGCACCGTGAACGAGATGTCGGAGAAGACGCCGGCGCGCGACAGCCCGTCGACGGTGAGGACCGCGTCGCCGATCTCCGCGTCCTGCTTGGGGAAGAGGGCGGCGATGTCGCGACCGACCATCTGCCGGACGATCGCGTCGACGGAGGTCTCGTTCGTGACGTGCGTGGCGATGTAGCGGCCGTCGCGCATGACCGTGATGCGGTCGCACAGCGCGAAGACCTCCTCGAAGCGGTGGGAGATGAACATGATGCCGGCGCCCGCGTCGCGCAGGGAGCGGGCGACCTGGAAGAGGCGGTCGACCTCGACGCCGGAGAGCGCGGCGGTCGGTTCGTCCATGATGAGGACCTTGGCGTCGAGCGAGATGGCCTTCGCGATCTCGATGATCTGCTGGTCGGCGATCGACAGGCCCTCGGCGACGCGGTCGGGGTCGATCTGGACGCCGAGGCGGTCGAACAGGGCGCGGGCGGCCTTCCGCATGGCGCCAGTGCTGATGAGTCCGAGGCCGTTCTTCGGCTGGCGGCCGATGAAGATGTTCTCGGCGACGGTGAGGTCGGGGAACAGGGTCGGCTCCTGGTAGATCACGGAGATGCCCGCGGCCTTGCTGTCGGCGACGCCGCGGAAGGCGACGGGCTTCCCGGCGAGGGTGAAGTCGCCGGCATCTGGGGTGTAGAGCCCGGCGAGGATCTTCACGAGCGTGGACTTCCCGGCGCCGTTCTCGCCGACGAGCGCGTGGATCTCGCCGGCCTCGATCTGGATGGTGCCGTCGGCCAGGGCGACGACGGGGCCGAAGGTCTTGGCGGCTCCGATGAGGGAGAGCGCCGGCTGGGCGCTGCGCCCGGCAGGTTCGGTGCGCGCCGGTTGCGCTGGATGGTCGATCGTCATTGAGGGTCCGTTCCTCCACGGTGAGGGGCTCGCTCCCGGCGGGATGTGAATCGATTCAGGGTCGGGAGCACCTGCACTGTATGGCCGTCGGATCGCGGGCGGCAAGGCGAAGCGGTCGTTCCTGACAGGACCTTCAGAAACGGCGCCCCGGTCGGCTCGCCTAGGCTGTGGATGCTCGATGGCGAAGGAGGACGACCGTGCGGATCCTCGTCGTCGATGACGAACGCGAGATGGCTGGCCTCCTGTCCCGCGGTCTCGGGTCGGACGGCCACGACGTGACGACGGCGTTCGACGGCCCGACTGCGCTGGACCTCGCGCGGCAGGCGATCGCGCCGGTGTCCGGTGGCGACGCGGGCTTCCAGGTCGCGGTGGTCGACGTCATGCTCCCCGGGCTCTCCGGATTCGCCGTCTGCCGCGAGCTCAAAGGCCTCGACCCGACGCTCGCGGTGATCCTGCTCACGGCGCGCGACGCCGTGGACGACCGGGTCCGTGGGCTCGACGCCGGAGCCGACGATTACATGATCAAGCCGTTCGCCTTCGCCGAGCTCGCCGCCCGGATCCGCGCGGTCCGGCGGCGGGACGCGCTCACCGTGCAGCCCCGCTTGGACGTCGGTGGGTTGACGCTCGACCTGCACCGGCACCGCGCGCGCGTCGGTGACCACGACGTGCCGCTGAGCGGGACCGAGTTCGACGTCCTCCGGGTGCTCGCGACCGATCCGGGCGTCGTCGTCTCGCGGGCGGCCATGCTGCGGGAGGTCTGGGAGACCTTCGACAACATCGACCCGAACGTCGTCGACCAGTACATCAGCCGCCTCCGTCGCAAACTCGACCTGGCGGAGGCGGGCGTCCGCATCGTGACGAGCCGCGGCGTGGGGTTCTCACTCGTCGCTGCAGGGAGCTGAGGGCGTGTCGTCGGACCGTCGCCGGTCGACGCGGCACCACGGCATCCGCACGCGGATCGCCGGGGGCAGTCTGCTCATCGCCGTCGTCGTGTCGCTCTTCGCCGGGCTCGCGATCAACGCCCAGCTGGAGCGCATCGTCCGCGACGGCACCGTCCAGGCGCTCCGCAGTGACGGCGCGCAATACGTGTTCGCGCTGCAGGCGAGACCCGACGAACCGCTCCAGGGACCCGGCCTCGGCACCCGCATCGCGGTCATCGCCCCCGACGGCTCCATCCCGGTCTTCAGCCTGCCGACGACGCTCGCCGCGCAACTTCCGGCGCTCGCCGCGACGCGGGAGGTCACCACCGTCGACGCCGGTTCAGCCACCTACATCCTGTTGTCACAGCCCGTGACCGTCGGTGGCGACACCTGGTACGTCATCGCCGGACGCGACGAGGCCGAGGAGACGACCGTCCTCGTCCAGATGCGCCTCCTGCTCGTCGGGTCCTTCGCGCTCCTCGTCCTCGGTGTCGCGGCCGGCGGGTGGATCCTGACGACGGTGTCGCTCCGGCCCGTCACGCGGCTCCGGGTGAGCGCGCAGAGCCTCAGCGAACGGTCGACGGACGAGGTGCTGCCGGTCGGCCGCGCGGACGACGAGATCGCGCAGCTCGCGATCACCCTCAACGACCTGATCGAGCGGCTGCGGGCCTCGGCGGACCGCGAACGGCAACTCGTGTCCGACGCGAGTCACGAGCTCCGCACGCCGCTCGCGATCCTCCGCACCCAGCTCGAACTCGCGCGCCTCGAGGACTCGTCGCGTGAGCAACTGCTCGCCGACATCGAGGGGGCGGAGCGCAGTGCGACGCGGCTGTCGGCGCTCGTCACCTCGCTGCTCGAGCTGTCCCGCATCGAGGCGGCGACGCCGGAGGAGCGGACGAGCGCGGCCAGGTTGGAGGCCGACGTGCTTGAGGCGGTCGAGCGCGCGCGGTTCCGGGTCGCCTCGGACGACGCGCTGGCCGGGATCGAGGTCGAGTACGTGAGCGCGATCGCTGAGAGCGGGCCGGGGGAGGGTGCGGCGGTGTACGCCGTGCGCGCCGACGATGTCGGTCGGGTCGTCGACAACCTCGCGGGGAACGCGCTGCAGGCCTTCACCGAGCGCGGGGGCGCTCCGCGCCGGGTGTCGGTCATGCTCGACGACGACGGCGGTCAGCTCACGCTCCGGGTGTCGGACAACGCGGGAGGACTCGACCCGGCCTTCGAACCGCGGGCGCTCGAGCGGTTCAGCCGGTCGGACGCGACGCGGTCCTCCGGGCACGGTTCCGGGCTCGGGCTCGCGATCGTCGCCGCCATCGCTCGGAACGCGGGTGGGGCGATCGTGCTGCACAACCGACCCGGCCACGGTCTCGAGGTCGTCGTCACCCTGCCCGCCGCGTCGGCTCTGCCGGTCGATCCCGCCTGATCGTCGCCCCGTTCTCAGGAGTCGCCCGGTGTGTCGGGGGCGGGCGGGGCGCCGCGCCGGGGAACTCCTGAGTTGGGGACGGCGGCGGGTGGATGGCCCGTTCTCAGGAGTCGCCCGGTGTGTCGGGGTCGGGCGGGGGCGCCGCGCCCGGGAACTCCTGAGTTGGGGACGGCGGCGGGCGGGTGACAGCGGGCTGCACGGGCGCGCGAAGGCGCTGCGTGCAACAATGAGCCAGCCCGTCCGGCGTCGCCTGGCGGGTCCGACAGGCGAAGGGGAGCCGTGAGCGCGAGCGTGAAGGACGTCGCGGCGAGAGCCGGCGTCTCGGTCGGGACCGTCTCCAACGTGCTGAACCGCCCCGAGAAGGTCTCGCCCGTCACCGTCGACCGCGTCCACGCGGCGATCGACGAGCTCGGCTTCGTGCGGAACGACGCGGCCCGTCAGCTCCGGGCCGGCCGCAGCCGCAGTGTCGGCCTCGTCGTGCTCGACGTCGGCAACCCGTTCTTCACCGACGTCGCCCGCGGTGCCGAGGACCGGGCCGATGCGGAGGGGTGGTCGGTCCTGCTCGGAAACAGCGACGAGAGCATCGACCGCGAGCGCGCCTACCTCGACCTCTTCGAGGAGCAGCGGGTCGCCGGCGTCCTCATCACTCCGCTCGGCGACGACCTCACCCGGCTCAGCCGGCTGCGCGACCGCGGGACGCCGACGGTCCTCGTCGATCGGCAGACCGATGACACGAGCTTCTCATCGGTCGCCGTCGACGACGTCGCGGGCGGGCGGCTCGCGGTCGAGCACCTCATCGGACTCGGTCGGCGTCGTATCGCGGTCGTGGGTGGTCCGTCCTCGCTCCGGCAGGTCGTCGACCGGCTCGCCGGTGCGCGTCAGGCGGTCGATGCAGCCGCGGCCGGTGGTGCCGAGGTCACCCTCGAGGTCGTGGAGACCACCGCGTTGACGGTGCTGCAGGGCCGTTCCGCGGGCGAGACCATTCGGAACCGTCCTCGTGACGACTGGCCCGACGCGGTGTTCGCGGCCAACGACCTCCTCGCGATGGGGGTTCTGCAGGCGTTCAGCATGCTCGGTTCGGTGCGCGTGCCGGACGACATCGCCCTGATCGGATACGACGACATCGACTTCGCGTCGGCGGCGGTCGTCCCGCTGTCGTCGATCCGTCAGCCGAGCGCACTCATCGGCCACACCGCCGTCGAGCTCCTGCTCCGTGAGGCGGACGCGGGCGCTCGACGCGTGCCCGAGCAGATCGTCTTCCAGCCGGAACTCGTCGTCCGGCAGTCGACGGTCGGCGTCGACCCGTCCTGAGGCGGGTGCCGCCCTGCGTCATGCCAGGTGGTCGGGGACCCACGGGTCGATGAGGTGGAGGCCGACACCGGCGAAGTCGCGCGTGTTCCGCGTCGCGAGAGCGGCGTCGGAGGATCTCGCGATGGCCGCGATGATCGCATCCTGAGGTCCGATGGGGTTGCCGGAGCGGCGTCGCGTCGTCATGAGCTCCGCGTAGTCGAGCGCGGCTTCCGCAGAGAAGGGGAGGACGCGTCCTGCGAAGTCGGCATCGAGCACGGTCGCCACGGCCCCGACGAGCGCCGATCGGCGAGCGCCTGCAGGGAGGCGCAGGGTTCCTTCGAGGAGCTCGGCAGCGGTCATCGCGGTGAGGTGGAGGTCGGCCTCGTCCTGCCGGTCGAGCCACCGGGCAACCGTGGGGTCGGGCCGTGGCCTGAACAGTTCGGAGACGACGTTCGTGTCGAGGATGATCACCTCGGGGCCGGGTCGTCCGCGTCGGCGCTCGCGGCATCGTCGAACGGATTCGGTCGGGTGGTCGTGGTGCGGTCGGGCAGTTCGATGACGAGTTCACCGTCGAGGTGGAGGTCGACGAAGCGCTGATGGATACGCTCCGCCAGGCCTGGTCGGTTGCTGTCGGCGGCCGAGGTGGCGCGGAGATCCTCAGCCGTCGTCGTCCTGACGGCCGCGGCGAGGATCGCCCGGATCTCCGCCTCCATCGATCGTCCGTGCAAGGCGCCGAGCTGTTGCAGACCGCGTTTCGTGTCCTCGTCGAGATTCCGGACGGTCACCGTGGGCATGTCGTCACCTCTCGTGGGAATGGAGTGCTAGCACGATGCTAGCAAATTGGTGATTCGTGCTTCATCGTTCCTCCACAGGCCGCGCCAAGCGGAGGATCCTCTCAGGGACGTCCACGTAGGGTGGCCGTTTCGCCTCCCTCGGATCGGGCAACCGGTCGACCGCGGTCATCGAGGGGCGGCTCTGCCGAGGCGATGCTGCACCCACCGAGCATGAACCGAGCGCGCCCCCGACGCGACCGAGACCCAGGACGGTACCCCGTACATGACCAGCACCACCCCTGCGCGCGCCCTCGAGCGCCGCGACCCGAACACTCCCGCCGTAACCCCCGTGACCCCCGCCCGGACCGGCGGCCGCCACGTGGCCCTCAGCCCACGAGCCGCCCGTCGCGCGGCTCGACTCGAGGACGCCAGCTGGACCGCCTCCGCCGAGGAGGAGCGACGTCACGTCGACCTCGTGCCCACCAAGCGGCCCTCGGCCCCACGCGCCAAGAGCTCGTTCGCGAAGCGCGCCAAGCCGTTCGCCACGTTCGGCGTGATGACGCTCGCCACCGGGCTCTTCGTGTCGGTGTCGCTGCCGGCGGCCGCTGCGGGCGTCGACGTCGATGCGGCGACCGGTGGCGCGATCCCGTCTGCAGCGACGATGCAGTCGGTGTCGTACTCCGTGCCGTCGACCGCAGCCGATGTGCCCTTCGTGCGCGACGGCTACGGCGCAACCAGCCAGGAGGAGGTCGACGCCGCCTCGGCCGCCGCTGCAGCTGCTGCTGCCGAGGCGGCCGCGAGTGCATCCGCCGCCTCCTCGTCGTCCGCGTCGGCTGCGGCGGGACGAACCTACGCGGCTCCAGCCGTCGCCCGATCCGGCGAGGCGATCCTCGCCTACGCGGCGCAGTTCGTCGGCGTCGTCCCCTACGGCAACGGCAACGACCCGTCCGACAGCTTCGCCTGCGACGGCTACGTGCAGTACGTCTTCGCGGCGTTCGGTGTGTCCCTGCCTCGCGGCGCCGGTGCGCAGGCCGCGTCGGGCGTGCAGATCTCGGCGTCGGAGGCCGTCGCCGGTGACCTGCTCTACTGGCCGGAAGGTCACATCGCGATCTACGACGGCGCGGGCGGCATGTACGACTCTCCCGACTGGGGGCGCTACGTCCAGCACCGGCTGTCGATCTGGGGCGACCCGGTCTACATCCGCATCCCGTAGACGGTTTCCCCGTCCACAACTCCTGCTCGACCGGCCCTCGGTCGGCAGCTCGGCCCGGTTCGGGCTGCCGTGTCTTCGGTGTGAGCCCGTCGGGCAGGAGTTGTGCGCAGGCCGCTCGGGGATAGCGTGGACAGATGACCGAGTTGCACGCGAGCCCGACCTCCGACGCGCCAGGTGCGGAGTCCTCTGCGACCCCACCGCCGGCGGACGCACGTGCCTTCGAGACCTCCCTCGGCACGATCCTCGGTCGGGTCGACGGCGCGGTGGTCCGGGCTCGCGGCATCCCGTACGCCCGCGCGGGACGCTTCGAGGTGCCGGTGCCGACCGGTCTTCCCGTCGGCGCCGACGGCGATCCGGTGCCGTTCCGGGCCTTCGAGCGGGCGCCGGCCTCACCGCAGCGTTCCTCCCGGGTGCTCGAGGCCGTCCTCGAGGGTGCCGGTGAAGGGATGGTCGACTCGGAGGACTGTCAGGCGCTCTCGATCACGGTCCCTGCCGACATGCGCCCGGACGAGTCGCTGCCGGTGATGGTGTGGATCCACGGCGGGGCCTACGTCACGGGTGCCGGCGACCTCGATGTCTACGATCCGATCAGCCTGGTCGTCGAGCAGCGGGTCATCGTGGTGTCGGTCACGTACCGGCTCGGGATCCTCGGCTTCCTCGGTGACGGTGAGACGCTGCCGGCGAACCTCGGCCTGCTGGACCTCGTCCTCGCGCTCCGGTGGGTCCACGAGCACATCGTTGCGTTCGGCGGCGACCCGGGGTCGGTCACGCTCTTCGGGCAGTCGGCGGGCGGCGATGCGATCGCGCACCTCATGATCAGCGACGGTACCGCGGGGCTCTTCCAGCGCGCCATCGTCCAGAGCGCGCCGCTCGGCATCAGCAGTGGTCGGGCGAAGATGGCGAGTGCGATGATGCGGGCGGCCGGCAGCCCGACGCGGGACACCCCGGTGGTCGAGTTGCTCGCGCTCGAAGAGCAGGTGGAGCGGGCGGCGCGACGGTTCGGACTGCGTGGTGGCATGGCGTTCGGCACCCAGTACGGTCACGCGCCGCTCCCGGCGGAGGCCGACCGCGACGCCGCCTGGCGTGAGGCCGCCTCGCGCATCGATGTCCTGATCGGCTCGACGACGGAGGAGACCCGGCTGTACGTGCCGCTCATCCCGGCCTTCGCCCGTATGACCTCGATGCCGCTCGTCGGTGACCCCATCCGGCGGGCGCTCGTCGGCGCGACCACGCACGTGACCTACACGCGCGACGCCCGGAAGTTCGTCGAGCGGCATCGGGCGTCGGGCGGTCGGGCCACGCGGTACGAGCTCAGCTGGGCGCCGCCCGGCAGCCCCTACGGGGCGTCGCACGTGACGGACCTGCCCCTGCTCCTCGGCACCGAACGGTCGTGGAGCCGGACGGCGCTCATCGGCTCGGCCACGTGGGCCGAGGTCGACCGTCGTGGCCGCTTCCTGCGGCAGATGTGGGCCGACTTCGCGCGTGACGGGGTCCTGGCCGCCGACGCGACCGCGGGCCTGAGCGACGTGGTCACGCTCGACCGCTGAGCGTGGCGCTGGCCACCTGACTACTCGTCGACGACAAGCGCCAAGCACGCGCGGGCGTGCGCCCGTGCTGCATCCGGCGTCGGCGCAGCGGACAAGCCGAGCAGCCTGCGTCGATGCGGTTCGCCGAGGAGCAGGCTGTAGAGCTGTTCCGCCCGCTCGCCGACGTGGCCGGCGAGGAACGCGATCGAGCGGGCCGGGCCGGCCACGTAGAAGCCGGCGGCGACCTCGGGAAAGCGTGGAGACTCCGCGATCACGAGTCGGTGCAGGGCGACCGAGACGTCCGAGTGCAGCGCGATCACGAGTCGTGTCGCCGCGTCCTCGAGGGGCTCCGCCTCGGACCTTGCCTCGTCGGCTGCGAGGAGGTACGCGTGCTGCCGTTCGACCGCCGCTGTCAGCACGCTGGCGAGATCACCGAACCAGGTGTAGATCGTCCGCTTCGTCACGCCCGCGTCGGTGGCGACCGCCTCGATCGTCGTCCCGCCGTACCCGTGCTCGGTGAACCGGCGGATGGCGGCGTCGAGGATCGCGTCGCGCCGTCGGTCACGTTCGGCTGCCGTCGGGCGACCACGTCTCGATTCCATGCTCTAATGATACGGTAACGTCTCATTAAACGGAGAGGGTGGAGATGACGAAGATCCTGCATGTCGCGATCGTCGACGACTGGGAGGCCAGTCGGCCGTTCGGCGAGTACGAGGTGTCGACGAGAGCCGTGCCGTTCGTCGACGCCGGCTTCGTCCACGCGACGACCGCCGACCGACTGCCCGAGGTGCTCGAGCGGGTCTATGGGTCGCTCCAGCTGCCGCTCGTGCTCATCGTGCTCGACGTGGAGGAGCTCCATGCAGCGGGCCTCCAGGTCACCTGGGCTCCGACGCCGCGCGTCATCGCCCCGCTCCCGACCGCCGGCCCGGCGATCACCGCCGAGCTCCCGCTCGAGCGCGATGCGGCCGGCGCGTGGCAGGTGCCCGCGGCGCTCGCCGAGCTGCTGGGCTGAGTCCGGCGACCACAACTCCTGCGGACGGTTCGCCGTCGACCGTGAGGGCAGCGCCTGGTGCGCATGTCAACCTGCAGACGGGCGATCAGCAGGAGTTGTGATCCCCGGGGTTACCCCAGCGCCGGCTTGATGTCCTTGACGATCGACTCCAGGATGCGCGCGTTGAACTCGACGCCGAGCTGGTTCGGGACGGTGACGAGGACGGTGTCGGCGGCCTGCACGGCGGCGTCGGCCGCGAGCTCTGCGGCGATGACGTCGGGCTCGCCGATGAAGCTGCGGCCGAAGCGCGCGAGTCCGCCGTCGAGGTGTCCGACCTGGTCCTTCGAGTCGGCCTGGGCGCGCAGTCCGAAGTAGCGGCGCGTCTCGTCGTCGATGAGCGGCAGGATGCTGCGGCTCACGGAGACCCGCGGCTGCCACTCGTGACCGGCCTCGGACCAGGCGTCGCGGAACATCTGGATCTGCTCCGCCTGCAGTTCGTCGAACGGCACCCCGGTGTCCTCGGTGAGGAGCGTCGACGACATGAGGTTCATGCCCTGCTCCGCCGTCCACACCGCCGTGGACCGTGAGCCGGCGCCCCACCAGATGCGCTCGCCGAGCTCCGGCGACTGCGGCTGGATCGCGAGCAGGCCGTTGGTCCCCGTCATCTGCGGGTTGGCACGCGCCACGCCCGCACCGGCGATGGCCGCGCGGAACACCTCGGTGTGCGAGCGGGCGATGTCCGCGTCGGTCTCATCGTCGCCCGGCACGTAGCCGAACGACTCCGACCCGCGGAGCGCCGTCTCGGGTGATCCCCGGCTCACACCGAGCTGCAGTCGGCCGTCGCTGATGAGGTCGGTGGCCGCCGCCTCCTCGGCCATGTAGAGGGGGTTCTCGTAGCGCATGTCGATGACACCGGTGCCGAGTTCGATCGTCGAGGTCTTCGCCGCCATCGCCGCCAGGAGCGGGAACGGCGACGCGAGCTGCCGAGCGAAGTGGTGCACGCGCACGTACGCGCCGTCGACACCGACCTCCTCCGCCGCGACCGCGAGGTCGATGCTCTGCAGCAGTGCGTCACGCCCGGTGCGCACGCTGGAGCCCGGAACGTCTTGCCAGTGTCCGAAGGACAGGAACCCGATCTTCTTCACGGTTGATTCAACCGGCCCCAGTTCCCCCCTATTCCGCCCGCGAACTGTCGCCTGCGGCTAGTGCGAGGCCTGCACACTAGCCGGAAGTGACAGTTCGCGAGCAACGGTGTGGAGGCCGGAGCGGACGGGGAACGGTGGGTGGCCGGGGAGGTCGATCATCGCCGTCGTGCCGGTGGGGACCTCGATGTCGACGTGCAGCACGCCCGCCTCGATCCGCCAGGCGATCGAGGCCCGCCCGTAGGGTGTCAGGTGCACGGCCGAGGCGTGGGTGAGCCCGCCGCCGGGTCGGGGCCGGAACAGGATCGAGCGGTAGCCGGGTGCGGCTGGAGCGATGCCGGCGACGACCCGGTGCAGCCAGTCCGCCACCGCGCCGAGCGCGTAGTGGTTGAACGAGGTCATCTGCCCCGGGTTCACGGTCCCGTCGGGCAGCATGCTGTCCCAGCGCTCCCAGATCGTGGTCGCCCCCTGTCCCACCGCGTACAGCCAGGACGGGCACTCGTCCTCGAGCAGGAGGTCGTAGGCGCGATCGAGATGGCCCGACGTCGTCAGTGCGTCGCTCACGATCGGCGTCCCGACGAAGCCCGTCGCGATGCGGTTGCCGGCGGCGACGACGAGGGCACTCAGCCGCTCGCCGGCGCGGTCGATGGCCGCCGGGTCCGGCAGGAGCTCGAACGCGATCGCGAGCGAGTAGGCGGTCTGCGCGTCACTCGTCATCAGCCCGTCCTCGCCGACATACTCCGCGAGGAACGCCCGGCGGGTCGCCTCAGCGAGCTCGGCGTAGTGCTCGGCGTCGTCGACGCGACCGAGCACGGCGGCGGTCTTGGCGAGGTGCGCCGTGGACCAGGCCGAGTAGGCGGTGGCGACGAGGTGGCGGTCGGTGAGCGACTCCGCCGGCCGATCCGGTGGTGCGGCCGGGTCGAGCCAGTCGCCCAGCTGGAACCCCTCGTTCCACAGGTGGTCGGGACCGGAGAGCCGGTGGACGAGGTCGACCCACCGCTTCGCGCTGTCGTACTGGGCCGCCAGGACGCCGATGTCCCCGAAGCGCTCGTAGAGCACCCACGGGGTGAGGACGGCGACGTCGCCCCACACGGCGCCGGGTCGGTTCGGCGTCCACTGGCCGTCGTCGGGGATGAACGGGACGTACCAGGGCACGGTGCCGTCCTCGTGCTGCTCGACCGCGACGTCGCGCAACCAGGAGCCGAGCATGCCCGACACGTCGTACAGGAACGAGGCGGTGCGTGCGAAGACCTGCAGGTCGCCGGTCCAGCCCACGCGCTCGTCCCGCTGCGGGCAGTCGGTGGGGAGATCGACGAAGTTCCCACGCATGCTCCACAGCACGTTCTCGTGCAGGCGGTCCACCCGCTCGTCGGAGCTCTCGAACCAGCCCGTCCGCTCGAGGTCGGAGTGGTAGACCCGCGCCACGACGTCGCCGTTCGCGACCGCCTCGTCGAGATCGCCCGGCCATCCGGTGATCTCCGCGTACCGGAAGCCGTGGATCGTGAACCGCGGTTCCCACTCCTCCGCGGCACCGCCGTCCGCTGGGGCCGGGCGGCCGGCGAGGGTGTAGCTGTCGGTCGCCTTCGCCTCGCGGAGTGGACGGGTGTAGATCTCGCCCTTCTGCATGACCTCCGCGGTCCGGATCACGACCGTCTCGCCCGCCGGGCCGGTCACCCGGATCCGCAGTCGACCGACGAGGTTCTGGCCGAGGTCGAGGATCCGCTTGCCGCTCGGGCTCGTGAGGACCGCGATCGGCGCGACCTCCTGCGTCGCGCGCACCGGGGGTCCCTGCGGTGCGATGAAGGTGGCGGGGTCGCGTGTGCCGATCCGTACGCCGGCCCACCCGCTGTCGTCGAAGCCGGGCTCCGACCATCCGGGGAGCTCCTCGCGGGCGTCGTAGTGCTCACCGTCGTAGTTGCCGGAGCTGATGATGGGGCCGAACGAGGCGCGCCAGTGCTCGTCGGTCGCGATGGTCTCGACGCGACCGTCCTCATAGCGGAGTTCGAGCTGGGCGATGAGCGAGAGGTCCGAGCCGAACAGATTGCGGAAGCCACCGCGCCACCCCAAGCGGCCCCGGTACCAGCCGTCGCCCATCCAGGAGCCGATGGCGTTGTCGCCGGGGTGCAGGAGCTCGGTGACATCGTGCGTCGCCGTGCGCAGCCGGCTCGCGTAGCTGGTCCAGCCCGGCGCGAGCGCCTCGTCCCCGACGCGACGACCGTTGATCTCCGCCTCGTAGACGCCGTGCGCCGTGAGGTACAACCGCGCCGACACGAGGTCGGCACCGACGGTGAAGTCCCGCCGCAGCAGCGGTGGCCGACGCGTGTCGCTCTCCGGCTCCTCATCCCAGTCGGCTGCGACCGGCACCGCGACCCAGTCGCCCGGTGCGAGCAGGCCGGCCTCGACCGTCGCCACCGGGCTCCAGTCGGCCACCTCGACCGCCTGGCCAGGGCCGCCGTCGGTGCCCCACACCCGCACGCGCACCGATGCCACCTCTCGTGACCGCAGGGGAGCGGCGGGCCAGGCGACGAGGACGGATTCACCGGTGGCGACCCGGCCCGTGGTCGTGACCCGTCCGTCGCGGGTGATCTCGATCTCGGCGGCGTGCTGCTCCCAGCCGGCGGGCGCCAGATTCGTCCAGCTCAGCCTCGGGGTGGCGACGCCGATCCCTCGGGCCTCGCGGAGGTGCTCGAATCTGGGGGCGCTCGTGGTCACCATCGTGGCTGCTGGTCCTTTCGTCAGGCAGGGCGCGTCGCAGCTCGCTCGGCGATCAACTCTGACACGTTTCAAAACCCGATGCTACAGCGTTGGTATACGAGAAAGCGAGGATGGTGCGACACTTCTTGACACGTTTCAAAACCTGGACCAGGATGGAGGCGCTGGCGGGGTCGAAGCGGATCCGCCAGGTGGGGCGCGCCGATACGCGGCCGTCCTGCGCTCACGACGACGACGATGGAGAGCGACGATGACAGCACCCGAAGCAGGAGTCCGACCGACCGTCGCCCTCGTCGGCACCCTCGATACGAAGGGTGCCGAGTACCGGTGGGTCGCCGAGCGTCTCGGCGAACTGGGCGCGGACGTCGTGGTCGTCGACGCCGGAACGCGTGAGCCCCACGGGTACGACGCTGCCGTGGACCACCCGAACCACGAGGTGGCGGCCACTGCCGGGACCGATCTCGAGACGCTCCTCACCGCGGAGGACCGTGGCGCCGCCGTGAGTGCGATGGCCGAGGGTGCCGCGACCGTGATCGGCCGGCTGCACGCCTCCGGGCGGGTCGACGCCGTCCTCGCCCTCGGCGGCAGCGGTGGGTCGGCCATCGCCGCCCGGGTCTTCCGCGAACTGCCGATCGGGGCGCCGAAGCTCCTCGTGTCGACGATGGCGTCCGGGGACGTCGCGCCGTACGTCGGCGCGAACGATGTGACGCTCATGTACAGCGTGGTCGACATCGCCGGGATCAACCAGATCTCCCGAGCCGTCCTCGGGAACGCGGTGGCGGCCATCGCCGGCATGGCGGCGGCTGCGCAGGCGCGCGGTCTGGCTTCGTCCGCCGAGCGGACGGACCGCCCCCTCATCGGGGCGTCGATGTTCGGGGTCACGACGCCCGCGGTCGACGTGGCTCGCGAGCGCCTCGACGAACTCGGCTACGAGGTCCTCGTCTTCCACGCCACCGGCTCGGGTGGGCAGGCGCTGGAGTCACTCGCCCGCAGCGGCATGCTCGCGGGGGTCCTCGACCTCACCACCACCGAACTCGCGGACGACCTCGTCGGTGGCGTGCTGACGGCGGGCCCCGACCGACTCACCGCGGCCGGCGTGGCAGGCGTCCCGCAGCTCGTCAGCCTCGGTGCGCTCGACATGGTGAACTTCGGCCCTCGCGACACCGTGCCGGAGCGGTTCGCCGATCGCCACTTCTTCGTCCACAACGCGACGGTGACGCTCATGCGCACCACGGTCGACGAGAACCGCGAGCTGGGCGAGCGGATCGGGGTGAAGCTCGCAGGAGCCGGGGCCCCCACCGTCCTGCTGATCCCGCGCGGCGGTGTCTCGGCGCTCGATGCCGAGGGCTTGCCGTTCCGCGACGCGGCGGCGGACGCGGCGCTCATCGATGCGGTGCTCGCGGGCGTGGCGGGCAGCGCGGTCACCGTCGTCGACCGTCCGGAACACCTCAACGATCCGGTGTTCGCGAGGATCGCAGCCGACACCCTGCACGCCCTGATCGAGCGGAACAGCACCGGCCAGCACAGCACAACGGAAGAGGACTGACCATGGACAGGACCATCGCACTCGAACGTCTCCGCGCCACCGTCGCGCGTGGTGAGGCCGTCATCGGCGCCGGGGCGGGCACCGGCATCTCGGCGAAGTCCGCGGAGGCGGGCGGCGTCGACCTCATCATCATCTACAACTCCGGCCGGTATCGGATGGCCGGTCGCGGCTCGCTGTCGGGCCTGCTCGCCTACGGGGACGCGAACCAGGTCGTCGTGGAGATGAGCCGGGAGGTGCTGCCGATCGTCCGCGACACCCCGGTGCTCGCCGGCGTCAACGGTACGGACCCGTTCCGGATCATGGAGCGCTTCCTCGACGAACTCAAGACGATGGGGTTCACCGGCGTGCAGAACTTCCCGACCGTCGGGCTCTTCGACGGCGTCTTCCGCCAGAACCTCGAGGAGACGGGCATGGGCTACGACCTCGAGGTCGACATGATCCGCCTCGCCGCCGAGCGCGACCTCCTCACGGCGCCGTACGTCTTCGACGTCCAGTCGACGGTCGCGATGACCGAGGCGGGTGCCGACGTCCTCGTCCCGCACATGGGCCTCACGACCGCCGGCACGATCGGCGCGACCACGGCGCTCTCGCTGGAGGAGTCGGCGCACCGGGTACAGGAGATGCGGGACGCGGCCGTCGCGATCAACCCCGACGTCATCGTGCTGTGCCACGGCGGTCCGATCGCCGAACCCGAGGACGCCGCCTACATCCTCGCCAACACGACGGGTGTCTCCGGGTTCTTCGGCGCATCATCCGTCGAGCGTCTCCCGACCGAGCGCGCCATCAAGCGCCAGATCGAGGACTTCAAAGCGATCCAGACCCGCTGACCGCCCGCACCGCCCACCGCACGACCACTCGATGAGGAGCCTCACATGACCGAACACGCCATCACCCCTGCCACCGCCGGCCGTCGCCCCGACGAGGTCCCCACCCGGGTTTTCGACTGGGGCACCATCAAGTGGCTCGTCACCCCGCATCTCGACGAGGGCGCCGGGCTCACGGTCGGCGAGGTCATCGTCTACCCCGGGCAGGGCCACGCACCCCACCAGCACCCGGGCGAGGAGGAGGTCATCACGGTGATCTCCGGCGAGGGGGTCCAGACGGTCGGCGACGGTCCGGCGTTCCCGATCCGCGAGGGCGACGCCGTGTACATCCCGAAGGACACCGTGCACTCCACCTACAACACGACGTGGCGCCCGCTACGGCTGTCGGTCGTGTACACGCCGGGTGGCGCGGAGACGGGGCTCGACGGCCTGCCCGACGCGCGCATCCTCGACGCCGGAACGGCCCCGAGCTGGAAGCAGGACCGCTGATGCCGGTGATCGAACCGGGCTCCTGGGTGCATCCGGGTTCGAAGCCGGACTGGAGCGAGATCGGCACGATCGGGCGCTTCGCGGTGTCGGTCGACGGTGGACGGTTCGACCGGCACCACCACGACGACCACGAGATCTGGTTCATCACCGAGGGCAAGGGGAAGGTGCTCGTCGACGGTGGTGAGCGCTACGTGCAGTCGGGCGACATCGTGCTGACGCAGGCCGGCGACACCCACGACATCGTCGAAGTGTACGAGACGATCCGCGGCTTCTTCACGGAGACGGGACTCCCGGCCGGTGGGCGCGTCGGTCATCTGCATGCGAACGACGACGACGCCGCCGGGCACGTGGTGACCGCGCTCCCGCTGCCTGCCGACTTCCCGGCCCGAGCCTAGGATCGTCGGTATGCGCATCGCCGTCACCGGGAGTTCGGGCAAGCTCGGTTCCGCCACCGTCGAACGACTGCGGCGGGACGGCCACGACGTGCACGGGCTCGATGTCGCGGGCACGGCCGGGCCGGGGTTCACCCGCGTGGACCTGGCCGATTACGGGCAGACGATCGACAGCCTGCTCGGGGTGACGGCGAGGTTCGCAGGTCTCGACGCCGTGGTGCACCTGGCCGCGATCCCGGTGAACGGGCTCGTGCCGGATGCGGCGACGTTCCACAACAACCTGACCGTGTCGTTCAACGTGCTGCACGCGGCGCTGCGGGCTGGGATCCCGACGATCGTGACGGCGTCGAGCATCACGGCCATGGGATTCCCGTTCGAGGAGGCGCCCGAGTTCCTGCCGATCGACGAGACCGTCAGTCGCGCGAACAACACCTACGCGCTCGGGAAGGTCGCCGAGGAGGCGATGGCCGCACAGTTGGTGCGGTGGGCCGACGGGACGTCGATCACCGCGTTGCGGTTCACGAACGTCGTGGCGCCGGGGGAGTACGGCACGTTCGCGCGGGCGTCGGAGCCCGGGTACCGGCGCGACCTCCTGTTCAGCTACGTCGACGTACGTGACGGTGCGCAGGCGGTCGCGCTGGCGCTGGCGCGGGCGGAGCCCGGCTTCGAGGTCTACGACGTGTGCGCCTCCGACAACGGGACGACCGTGCCGTCGGCTGAGCTCGCATTGACGCACTTCCCCGGCGTCCCGCTGCGGGCGGGGCTCGGCGAGTTCGAGACGCTCATGTCCATCGACAAGGCCCGCGCGCGCCTCGGTTTCGAGCCCGAGCACTCCTGGCGGGACGAGTTCGAGCGCGAGCGGTCGACGCGGGGCTGACCGGCCGCCTCGAATTCGGTGCGGGTAGGGTGAGCGAGCGGCGGTCCGGGGGTGGACCGCCGCGTTGGGGGAAGTATGACCGGGTCATCGACCGAGCCGCCGACGGAAGAAACCGCGCCGGGTGCGGTCGTGCCCTTGGCTGATGGGTTCTTCCACGAGCGGGAGTATCCGAGGACTCCGTTCAGGCAGGCTGCTCGCCGGTTCGCAACCACGCTCGCGATGCTCGTGGCCGGTGTCGCCGCGGTGATCGCGGTGATCGGGTTCGGTATCGGATCATTCCAGGGCACCTACCCGACTCTCGACGGGCAGGTCAAGACGTGCGGTTACGCCTCCGTCGAGTCCGAATGCCAGGTCGAGTTGCGATCGTCGGTCGAGACGGTGTTCGGCGTCGACCTCGATGACGACGTACTCGTCAGTGAGTTGCGGAGATCAGGCATCCTGTCCATCACCTATACCGCCAGGCTCGAGTTCACCTCCTCCGCCGAGGTGCCGACGGCCGCGACCGCCGTGACGGCCTCCGCGGGCTTGATGGGCAAGCTCGAGCAGGATGGAGCGATCGCTGTGAACCCGATCCGCTTCGGGAAGGGACAGGCCGCGCGTGGCGACATGGCGGACGGTACCGTTGTCGTCTACCTCAGGACAATCGTCTGAACACCGCACGGCGTTCGTTCGATCATCCGGTCTCGGCGAAGGCCGGTCTTGTTTCGTGTTGACGTCCGTCAGGTGTCGTCCAATGGAGTGTGCCGCCAGGGCGATGCTCGACCTCCCACCCGGGTAGGTGTTTGAGTCGATGGTGATGACGGCAGAGGGTGGCCAGATTGTCGATACTCATGGTGCCACCGTGCTCCCACGCCGTGGTGTGGTCGAGGTCGCAGTTGCGCGCCTGCCGGCCGCGTCCCGGTGCCCGACACGTGACGTCGCGCAGGCGCACCGCGCGCTGGAGATCGGCCGGCACCCGGTACTGCTCGCGGCCGACGGAGAGGACGGCGCCGCTCTCTGGTTGGGTGAGCACTCTCGTCATGGACGGGGCTGCGACCGCGAGCCGGGCGGCGGTTTCGGGGTCGATCGGCCCGTAGCCGTCGAGGGTGCTCGGTTCATCGGTGACGCCGAGTAGCGAGAGGACGGGCACGCCGAGCTGGACGGAAGGGCGGATGTGCGCCTCGACGTCGACGGGGCACTCGATGAGCGCGGACTGCTGAGCCGACCTGGCGGCCCAGTCGCTCGGGGCACCCGCACCCCCGAGCCAGACCACTTCCCCGCCCGACTCCGGGTCTGCGGGGATCGGCTCACCGTCGGTGCTGACGGTGCCTGCCACGGCGAGCGAGGCCAACGCGTCGGCGCGAAGCTGCGCGAGCGTGCGGTCGTCGCCCGCGGCGCGAGCCGGCACGGCAACACCGTCGAGCCGCGACATGATCGCGTACGCGATGGGTGCGGTCGTCATGAGGTTCAGCCAGGCCATGCCGTCTGCGGCGGGCTCGATCGTCACTCGGCGGTCGGCTCGGGAACGGCGCGCTCGCACCGTGATCGACTCGGGGTGCAACCGTTCGCGCAGCACCCGGGCGCGTCGCTTGAGGAGCGCCGGCGTGGTCCGCTCGGCGACCGGGAGCACCTGCTGGAGGAACCTCTCGCGCCCGCCGGCCGGGACGTCGCGCAGCTGGTCGGTCACGGCCCTGGCATGTCCGGCGCTGATCGTGCCGCGTTCCAGCGCTTCGAGCACCGACGGCGCCTGGTGGACGAGGGTCTCCGCCTCACCCATGCGGTATTGCAGCGTCGGCTCGGACATACGCGTCGCCATGGCGAGCGATGCGCAGATCGAACGCCGTGCGAGGTCGCGTCCCTCCGACTCGGACATGCGCGACGACATCACTGCGGAGGTGGTCGCGTCAGCGTACGCCACTGCCTCCGCGAGGAGTCGGGCTTCCTCGGCGTCGAGCGCGGCTCGTCGCCGGGCGAGCTCGGTGGTGATCATGCCTCCAGTCCATCATGGACCACTGACATTCGAGATGGTCAGTACGAGTTTCCGCGACCGTGGACCGGGGCCGCGTTCGCGGGAGGGTCGCCGACCTCCTTCACCGTGTGGCCGCTGCAGCCCGCCGACGTCACGCTGGCTCGCTCGATACGCGCCACGGTGAACCACCGCATCGCATCGCGCATTCGGCACCATCCGACGAGGTGCCACTGACCGTTCGTCGAGGCGAACAGCACGGGCTCGACGTCGCGCGTGGTCGTGCTCCCGGCCCGCGAGGTGTACCGGATGCGGACGACCCGTTGCTCGGCCATCGCCGCTTCGAGCGCCGATCGGACGACGCGCGAAGCGGTCGGGGGCGCATCGACCCAGATCCGACCGGCCAGTGCGTCGGCTCGTGCCCGGGTCCTGGGGTCGAGGACGTCCAGGATCTTCTGCACTCCGGCGGCCGCCAGGTCCGCGTAGGGGGCGTCGGGTGCCGCGGACACCGCCGACATGAGCGCCACCGCCTGCACCGGGGACAGGCTGACCGGGGGCAGCGTCGCCCCGACGGCCAAGCCGTATCCGCCACCTGGTCCGGGGCGTGACCAGATGGGCGCGCCGCTGCGCTCGAGCGCCTGCAGGTCCCGCTTGACCGTTCGCACCGAGACGCCGAAGTCCCTCGCCAACCGCTCGGCGGAGGTTCCTCGCGATCCACCCCGGCGCAGTGCCTCGGACAGGGCGTGGAGGCGCTCCGCCCGCTTCATCGGCTCACGAGTTCGAGATTCATGACAGAAATAGTGACACACACCTGCCTGGAGCGCGCCTCAGGCTGGAGCCATGAACGCACAGAACGACACCCCGACCATCATCCTCATCGCCGGCCACTGGCTGGGCGCCTGGGCCTGGGACGACGTCCTCGGGCATCTCGACACCGACCGTTCGCGCGCCGTCGCGATCACCCTGCCCGGCCTCGACGACGCCGATCCCGACCGGTCCAGCAGGACCCTCGACGACCAAGTGGCCGCGATCACGGAGGTCCTCGCCCGGCGGGACGTCTCCGCGGACGACCCAGCGGTCATCGTCGCGCACAGCGGCGCCAACGCGCCCGTCAGCCTGCTCCTCGACCGGCATCCGGAGCTCGTCCGCCGGGTGGTCTGGGTGGACTCCGGCCCGCTGGCGTCCGGAACGGTCTTCGCGCCGGACCTCCCGGACGACGTGGACGAGCTTCCGCTCCCGGCCTTCGACGTCCTCGCCCAGCAGGCGAGCCTCGACGGCTTGAGCGCCGAGGTCCTCGACCGGTTCCGCGCCCGGGCGGTCCCCGAGCCGGGGTCCGTCCTCCGACAGGCCGTCGAACTGACCAACGAGGCCCGCGCCGCCGTCCCGACCACCCTGGTGTGCTGTTCGATCCCGAGCGCGCAAGTGCGGGACCTGGCCCGAGGCGGACACCCCATGTTCGCCGAGGTCGCGGGGCTCGAGACCGTCGAGGTCGTCGACCTCCCGACAGGTCACTGGCCGATGTGGAGCCGTGCCGGCGAGCTCGCGGAGGTGATCCGCTCAGCGGCGCTCACCCCGCGACCGAACGGTCGAGACCGATCTGACGCTGGAACCCGCCGCGTCGCCTAGCGGACGCCCGCCTCGGCTTCGGCCAATGCCCGCACCTCGGCGACCTCGCGGATCTCGTCGGCCCCGATGTTCGCCCCGAAGAGCTCGTGTCCGGGTTCGAGGACGACGCCCGCGCGCAACGGTCCGATCTCGACGGGGTCGAACCCGAGGGCGTCGACCACGGCCGAGGCGGCTGCCCGGTCCGCGGGGGCGTCGCCGGCGATCGCGATGCCCTTGCGGCCCGGCGTGCCGGCCGGACGCGGCTCCCCGTCGAGGTCGTGGTACCCCATGTGGTTGAACGCCTTCACGACCCGTGACTCCGGCAGGAAGGCGGCGACCAGCTCGCTCGTCGAGGTCTCCGGTGCGCTGAGGTCGTCGCGATGTCCGTCGACCTCCCACCAGTAGTTCATGGCGTCGATGACGAGCTTGCCGCGCAGCTCGTCGACGGGCACCGACCGGTGCTTGCCGAGGGGCAGCGCGAGGATGACGAGGTCGGCCTGGGCCGCTGCCTCGGCGGCGGTCGTGGCGACGGCACCCGGAGCGAGGACGTCGATCGTCAGGGCGATCCGGGCGGCGTCGCGCGAACCGCTGATGAGCACCCGGTATCCGGCGGCGACCGCGAGTCGTGCCAGGACCGTGCCGACCTTGCCGGCGCCGAGGATGCCGATGGTGATGCCCTGCGACGGAGTCGGCTCGTCGGCGGATCGGTCGGTTCCGGAAGCGGTGTCGGACATGGGTCTCCTTCGTGGACGGTGCGGCCGCACGCGGTCGCCTGGGTCAACCGGGGGTCGTCCGTCGCTATTCCGACACCGATCGCTCGGGCCGCGCAACCCCTCCTGCCCGATCGCCCACTCGACGTACCGTTGCCGCATGACTGACGCAGAACAGACCGACGCAACGACCCCTGACGCCACGACCTCCGGTGCACCCGAGACGATCGGCGCCACCGAGGAGACCCTCGGAGCCCGGGGCGACGACAGCTCGACGAGCGCGAGCAAGGACCCCGAGGACTGGGTCACCGGCGACGAGCCGATGACCGGCCCGCAGCGCAGCTACCTCGACACCCTGGCGCGCGAGGCCGGCGAGGAGCTCCCCGCCGACCTGACGAAGGCGCAGGCCTCCGAGCACATCGACCGGCTGCAGAACGCCACCGGTCGCGGTCAGTCCGGATCCTGAGCGCCGCCGCCACCGTGACCGATCCCAGGACGGCACAGCTCCATCACGAGGTGGTCGTCATCGGTGGCGGCAACGCCGGTCTCTCCGTCGCCGGGAGGCTCCGGCGATACGGCGTGGATGACGTCGCGGTCATCGAACCGCGGGAGCACCATCGGTACCAACCGATGTTCTCGCACGTCGCGGGCGGGACCGCGTCCGCGTCGGTCGCCACGAGGCCACAGCTCGTCGTGACGCCGAAGGGCGTGACCTGGATCCAGGACCGGGTCCAGTCCATCGACCCGGTCGCGAAGACGGTGACGCTGGAATCCGGCACCGCCGTCGAGTACGACCAGCTCATCGTCGCTCCGGGCATCCAGCAGGACTGGGACGCCGTGCCCGGTCTCACCGAGGCGATGGCGTCGCCGGTGGGGATCTCCAACTACACGTTCGAGTACGCGCAGAAGGCCTCGCGCGTGCTCCGGTCGGTCCGCTCCGGCACCGTCGTGTTCACGCAGCCCGCCGGCCCCGCGAGCTGCTCGGGTGCCGCCCAGAAGCCGATGTACCTCGCGTGCGACTACTGGCGGCAGACGGGCGTCCTCGACGACATCCGTGTGGTGCTGGTCGTGCCCACACCCACGATGTTCGGCATGCCGATGATCGACGCCGAACTCGACCGCAAGGTCGCCGAGTACGGCATCGAGGTGCGGTTCTCGCGCGAGCTCGTCGCGGTGGATCCGGAGCTGCGCGTGGTGACCATCGCGCAGACCGACCCGCAGGACGGCCCGGATCGCGGGCAGGACGGCGTGACGGGCGGACTCCGGGAGGAGATCCCCTACGACGTCCTCCACGCCGTGCCGCCGCAGTCCGCACCCGACTGGCTCGCGGCCACGGCGCTCGCCGACCCCGGCAACCCGGGTGGGTTCGTCGAGGTCGACTCGCTGACCCTGCGGCATCCGCGCTTCCCCGACGTCTGGGCGCTCGGCGACGCCGCCGCGGTGATGAGCTCGAAGTCCGGCGGTGCCCTCCGGCAACAGACGAAGACCCTCGCGAAGAACCTCGTCGCCGTGCGGTCCGGCCAGCAGCCGAGCACCGTCTACAACGGCTACTCGGTCTGCCCGTTCACGGTCTCCCGCGGGACGGTGGTGTTCGCCGAGTTCGACGACCGCTACCGCCCGAAGCCCTCGATCCCGTTCTGGAACGGACTCGCGAAGGAGCGTCGGTTCACGTTCATCGCCGACCGCTACGTCCTGCCCTGGGTATACTGGAACCTCATCCTGCAGGGTCGGGCGTGAGCGTCCGCAGCCGCACGCCGAAGGTCGTCTCCGCCACCGGCACGCGGTAGCGCTCGGGCAGGGCCGGGCCGCATGACGAGCTACCGAGGCCCTGCTGCGCGTGGTCGAGGTTGAGCCACACGCGGCCGGAGTCTCGGAGGTCCTGCGGGTGGCGGGCCTCCTCGAGCGCTTCGCTCGTCCACCGTCGGGCGGTGAAGTCGAAGCCGGTGTCCTGCAGCTGCTCGGCGCGCAGGGTCGGCAGGCCGTCGCCGGTGAGTTCCACCCACCGCGTCCCGACGTGGTTGCCGTTCTCCTCGGGCACCGGGTAGTCGGTCTGGAGCCCGTCGACACTGCTCGTGAAGCGACCGACGCGCGCCGCGGCGAGGCTGTCGACGTACGACTCGCCGGGGCCGCGACCGAACCACGTCGCATCCGTGTAGCTGCCCGGTAGTCCGAGTCGGAGGCCCAGGCGTGGCAACGTCAGCACGTGATCGCCGATGGGGGTGTGTTCCCAGATCCCCTCGGGGACGACGGTCACCGACAGGTCCAGGGCGCCGCCCACGTCGGTCCAGTCGAACGTCCAGCGCAGGCCGAGCCCGTGCGCGGCCGGGGCGCTGCGGCCGGAGACCCGCAGGCCGCCGCCCTGCCCGTCGTCGATCCGCTCGACGGCGTCGGTGCGGTGGAGGAAGCGGTCGAGTCCCGTGAGCTTCCAACTGGCGGCGGCGGTGTTCCGTGGGCCCTGACCCCGGTCGTTCTCGGTGGGTGCGCGCATGATGTCGAGGGCGGGGCCGTCGAACTCCAGGTCGCCGAGCGCGCGGAGTCGGCCGGTGCGGGCGTCGAAGGAGCCTGCGCCGAGGGTGATGCGGTGGCCCGGCGTGCGATCGG